>JAUWNF010000337.1 GCA_030612785.1 Phycisphaerales bacterium | reverse complement strand
CGCCATAAAACCACGCAATCCCCGCGCCACCCCCACGCTCAAAAAGTGCTTCCAAATAGCACGTACGCAGCATGATGATGCTTATTCAGGGACGACTACGTAACGACCGGTCGATTACCTGTGCTGCCCGGTGGTGCCGTGGTGACCGGGTCCAATAAGCACGACCCGCTTCGCCCTGGCGCCGCCTCCCCCAGGCCGGCGTGACGCCGCTGTTCGATCGTAAGTGGGGGGGGGGCAAAGAGGTTACGTTCACCATGGTTCCACGGGTCTACCCGGAGAGCGCGACAGAAGCAGTCAGCCCCTTGACTCGGCTGGCCGAATTCGCTATCCTGTGGGCTGAGGTGGAGATGGAGGAGAGGGAGATTCCCCCATCACACAGTTGATCACGTGGCCCTGCGGGCAGGCTCCCTCTTCGTGCGCCAAGCATGGTTGGGCGATGTCCGTGGAACGCGCCGATCGATTCGGGTTTCAACTGGAGGAGGAGACGAGAATGTGCAAGTGTATGACGATCGCGGCAGTAGCGGCAGTGGTATTGGCCTGCGTCACGGGGGCACAGGCGGACATTGTGATGGAGACCGTCACCGTCGGCAATCCGGGCAACGCAGCGGATACTCGGTACGAAACGCCCGGCTACGGCGGCGTGGACTACGTGTACAACATCGGCAAGTACGAGGTGACGGCCGGGCAGTACACCGAGTTCCTTAACGCCGTGGCCGATGACGACACGTATGGCTTGTACAACACGGCCATGTCGTCGGACAGCTTCGGCTGTATGATCGAGCGCAGTGGCTCGTCACCTAATTACACGTACAGCGTGGCGGGCGATTGGGCCAACCGCCCGGTGAACTACGTGAGCTGGGGAGATTCGGCGCGGTTCAGCAACTGGCTGCACAACGATCAGCCGACGGGGGCGCAGGGGCTGGGCACGACCGAGGACGGCTCATACTTCCTGAAGGGGGCGATGACCGACCCGGAACTGATGGCGATCGACCACCGCGAGTCGGGTGCCACATGGGCGATCCCGACGGAGGACGAGTGGTACAAGGCGGCGTACTACGACAGCGCGGGCGGCGTTTACTACGACTATCCCACGAGCAGCGACAGCGTGCCGAGCAATGATCTGATCGACCCCGATCCCGGCAACAACGCGACGTTCAATGCATGGGACGGCGTGGACGACTTCACCATCGGCAGTCCGTATTGGCGCACGGAGGTTGGCGCTCACGAGAACTCCGACAGTCCCTACGGCACGTTCGACCAGGGCGGCAACGTGTGGGAGTGGAATGAGGCGATTATCGGGTCGTGGCGCGGCGAGCGGGGCGCGTCGTTCGAAAACCACAACGACAGCCTGCTCGCGTGGTACCGCTACAACAACCCCCCGACGATCGAGTACGGCCTCAACGGGTTCCGCGTCTCCGAAGTCCCTGAGCCGTGCACTCTAGGGTTGCTCTCACTGGGCGCGTTGATGTTATTCAAGAGAAGGCGCTCGTAGGCACCCTTTTTGCTTTGACTCTGTTACCCTTTTCCTGCTTGCCCTCGGCGGCCTGCTCGTGGTCAGACGCCGACGGTAGCAGGGCCGACAACCGAAACCTATCACGGGCCGCTCTGCTGCCGGGGCGGCCTGTTCTCTTGGCAGGGCTCCCCGGGAAGAAAAGGGGAAGAAAAGGGGACATCACTGATTATTGCCTCTCTTTCGAGGCCGGCCAGCGTTTCTCAGCGTGAACTCCAGACGCAACCGCTTGGCGATTCGTTGAACCCAATTGGGGTCGCCGAATGGCTGGCCGCGGTTGACGCACGTTCTGAGCTGTTGAAGTTGTTTCTCATCAAGCGGAGCATTGACAAGAGCCCTCCAGTTTCGGGGCCGATCCACGGGCCATTTGCAAAGGGTAAACGGCTTGCCGCGCCGACGCCGGGCAGCGCGTTCTTCGCCGAGATGGAAGATTCGCTGATGGCGCTGCGGGAGGAGCTTCTCTCCGGATCGTATCGCCACGGAGGGTACAACTACTTCCAGATTCACGAGCCCAAGAGCCGCACCGTCGCGGCGGCGGCATTCCGCGATCGGGTGGTTCATCACGCGATCATCCGCGTGATCGAGCCGCTGTTCGAGCCGCGGTTCATCGAGGATTCCTACGCCAAGCGTGCCGGCCGGGAGACTCCCGCCGGCACGGTGTGTTGGAGAGCAAGGCCCAACTACGATCGGCGAACCGCAAGCTTGTCCGTGCCACCCTCGCCACACACGTACTGCGTCCATGACGCACTCTACTCCTCCTGGTCCTTCGATTCCTCGACTTCCTTGACGGGCAGGTACTTGTCGAACCAGGCGAGGTCCCAGGCCATCTTGGCCTTGCGGGTGGTGTAGGTCATCGGGCAGTGGCCTTGGTCGGTGTAAACGACCAACTCCGTCGGCACCCCGAGGTAGTGGTGCAGGGCGCTATAGAGCGCGCGACTGTGGGCCGGGGGGCAACGCGCGTCCTTCTCACCCACGTGGATGATCGTCGGTGTGGTCACCTTATCGAGATCGTATAACGGCGAAGCCGCCCGCATCTGGTCGGGGCGGGCCCAGGGGAAACCTTGCTGGAAGTTGATTACGTGGCCCGGGGTGTCCTCGATGCCCCACTGCATGGCAGTGTCCAGAATCCCCCCGCCGCTACTGGCGACTTTGAACCGTGTGGTCTTGGTAATCAGGCAATTGGTCAGGTAACCGCCGGCGCTCCAGCCCATTACGCCCAGGCGGTCCGGGTCGGCGATACCGCGCTCGATCATCGCATCGACCCCGGCCAGGATGTCGGCGACGTCCCGGTCGTTCTTGTGCCCGATCAGGTCGGTGAGGAACTTGTCGCCGTAACCGGTGGAGCCGCGATAGTTGGGGCTCAACACCGCATAGCCGCGAGCGGCCATCAGTACCCGCCCGTAGATCCAGAAACGCATGCGCAACTGGGACGACGCCGTCGGCCCGCCGTGAAGCTCCACGATCAGAGGCAGCCTGGTGCCCCGCTCATAGTCCGGCGGCAGTTCCAGGATGCCCTCGACCTGTACGCCGTCGGGCGCCGTCCACGATGCCACTTCGATCGACGGCAGCTTCCACGTATCCACCTGCGGGTTCGCGGTGGTTAGACGCACAGGCTTGGAAGCCGCTCCATCAGCAGGATAAAGGAACACGTCCGGCGGGTGGGTCACCGTACTCATTACCACGGCAACCTTGTCGCCGGCGCCGGACAGGCTGAAGGTGCCCACCGCCACGTCACCCGGAGTGAGCGTGCGGTCCGGGCCCTGTTTCCCGTTATGAATACCGGTGATGCTATACACCCGAGCCCGGGCCCGATCCTCCGCCACGAAGCATAGTTCTTGCGCGTCGCCGCGCCATTGCAGGCGCGAACCGGCAACTGATAGCTCGTTCGGTCGGTGCAGCTTTTGCAGCGCCGGCGTTTCCTCAGCAGTGCTCGACGGGCCCCACTGGGCCACAAAGATTTCCGCCGGATAACCGTCGAAGTCGACCACAAAGGCCAACGCCGTCCCATCTCGCGACCACGTCGGCGTACCGATCCATCCGTAAGGCGAGGGGGCGTCGTCGCGCCATAGCTTGTCCGGCAGCGTTGTTACCGCCTTCGTCCCGGTATCGTAGACATCGACGCGCGACCAGCCCTCGTTGGTGATCAGCAACTCGTTGGGCGTGGTAATCATGGCGATGCGCCGCCCGTCCGGCGAGACGGCGAACGATCCGATGACCCGCTTTTCGTCGATGAGCTTTTCGCTCCGCCACGTGGTTAGATCGAGCTTCCACAGTTGCGAGAACTCGACGACGCCGTGGCCGTACTGTAGGTCTTTGTATTCCTTGCGGAGGTCCTTCCATTCGTCGTCCACGTCCTCCTCGCCGACGGTGTAGTACAGCGTCCGCCCATCCTTCGACAGGTCGTAGTCTTGGATGCCGCCCTTCACGCGGGTGACCGCAAACGGGGTGCCGCCCTCCACGCGTACGCGCCAGACCTGTTTCTTGCCGTCGTAAGGGGGCTGGTCCTCACCGGCCCGCGTACGACTGCTGGTGAAGTAGACCCACCGGCCGTCGGGGGTCCACTTCGGTGAACCGTCCGTCGCCGGGTCGAAGGTCAGCCGGCGAACCTCTTTGGTCCCCACCTCGGCCACCCACAGGTCCAGATTGCGCTTCTCGTTGGGGGGCTCCCAGCGTGACTCGACGTAGGCCGCGTGCTCGCCACCGGGCGACATGGCGCAGTCCACGACGACGCCGATAGTGAAGTAGTCATCGGAGGTGATATCGTGGTCGCGAACGATCTCGCCCGCAACGGCTGCCGACGCGCCGGCAAAGATGACTGACAGGCCGACGCCCCAGCCAAGAACACGCAGCCAATTCCGATCCAACCGAACGTAAGTTCCTAAACGAGCCATGATCCTCCTCCAGCAGGGTGGGCTCCACCCGCCGGGCCCACGGTCTTCTCACCTTATGCGGCGATGATGACACCTTCGCGGCGGGCGATCTCCAGGATAGGGCGGGTCTGGTCCGTCTCCCACTCACGTTCCCCGCAAGGGATGGGCTCGATGCGGTTGTCGGCCGATGCGGTCGCCCGCCAGCGTCTCTTGCCCAACGCGATCTCCCGCAATCCGTCGAACTCGGGGGCGATCACAACAAGGTCGATGTCGCTATGTTCCCTAGAATCG
>JAUWNF010000196.1 GCA_030612785.1 Phycisphaerales bacterium | reverse complement strand
CGGCAAGAAGGGACTGGGTAAGCTCGCACTATTCGGGCTGGCCAAGACGATTACGATCACTACTCGCCGGAACAGAACACGCAATGTATTCATTCTTGACTGGGACGAATTGAACAACGCCGCTGGCGTCTACAGGCCGACGGCCACAGAAGTTGATCAGCCCACGGAGGAGCCAAACGGCACTGCTGTTTCCCTGACGGTCCTAAAGCGAGAGTCGCCGTTCGACGCCGAGGGGCTTGCGGACAGCCTATCGCGTCTGTTCATCGTCGACGACACCTTCCAGCTTGTGATTGAGGCATCCAACGGTGACCGAATAGCGATTGACAGCAATCGCAGGTACCGAACGCTCAATATCGAATTCAAATGGGATATTTCTGACACCCAATTCGTACCTCAGGAATCAGCCTACTTCGGAAAACTCACGGGAACGTTGATGACAGCCGAGACGCCCATTACGCCCGCCTCGGGTTTACGAGGGATTACGCTGTTTTCGCGCAAGAAGCTCGTCAACGCTCCAGAGTTCTTCTCTTCAAGCACATCGAGCCATTATTATCAGTACCTGACAGGATGGATTAGTGTTGATTTCATTGACGACCTCAAGGAGGACGTCATCATCACGAATCGCCAGTCCCTCGACTGGGAGCATCCCGAGATGGCGAAGTTGAGGCTCTTTCTTGCAGGGATCGTGTCACAGGTGAACAGCGATTGGCGGAGGAAACGAAAGGAGAAGAAGAAAGAGAAACTGAAGGAGACGACAGGCATCGATACGACAGCGTGGATGAACACGATGCCAGCCGATGTGAAGGCCAGCACCAGTCAGATTATCGAGAGCCTTGGCGGCGAAGACGCTCTTGAAAAATACACGCCCGTTATCAAGGCCCTTCATGACCTTGTTCCCGAGTATCCACTCCTGCATTGGAGGCATTTGCATGACAACCTGCGGGATAGGGTCAAAGCGTACTACGAGAACAAGCAATTCGGCGATGCGGCAGGCCAAAGCGTGCAGATTTTCTGTGAAATCATTCGTGGCCTCACGGGGCAGATTGATGATGGTGTGGACTTAGTCAATCACGTGTTTGGCAGTAAGCCGTTCCAAAAACTGCCTCACCTGCAACTCAACGACCTTACCACGGAGTCCAAGAAGAGCATCCAGGAAGGGCAGGGGCATCTATCGCGCGGTGTGGTTACGGGCTTTCGCAATCCGATATTCCATGCTCCGATAGACTCAACTGTCCCCGTAGTATTCTCAGAACTCGACTGCTTGAACATCCTGAGCTTGGTCTCGTACTTGGTCACACGACTTGATAACGCGACAGTGAATCCACCTGGCCCGTAGAATGCCCAAAAATAAGTCGGTCAGAGTAGACAATCTCACTCGTACCCAACGCTCAGCCTGCATGGCGTCTATCGGGGGTGCCGATACGCGGCCGGAAATGGTCGTGCGCCGACTTGCCCACTCACTGGGCTATCGATACCGGCTGCACCACCGTGAGCTTCCTGGAACGCCCGATCTCGTCCTACCTCGGTACCGGAGTGTCATCTTTGTGCATGGGTGCTTCTGGCACATGCACCGCTGCAAACGTGGGAAGAGCACTCCACGAACAAACGCGGAGTTCTGGCGAACAAAGAGGGAGAAGACCCGGATTCGAGATCGGCGCAACATTGGCGCGCTTCGCCGGGCAGGTTGGCGGGTGCTCGTCGTCTGGGAATGCCAAACACGCGATCATGTCAACCTTGCGGAACGCCTTAGCACATTCATCAAGGGCGGGGAGGGATCGTCCGGCAAAGGCAGAAAAGGTGAAGGCAGAAAAGAAGGCAGAAAAGGTGTCAGGAAGATTTTCTTGACCTCGCCGGCGGTTCGGGTAGCATCTGGTCATGGGACGGCCACCACGCATCACGGAGCCGGGTCTTGCGTATCACGTCCTTAATCGGCGGGTGATGCGTCTGCCTCTGTTTCTCAAAGACGAAGATTATCTCTGCTTTGAACGCGTGCCGGCCAAATCTCTGTCCCGGCTGGGTGGCATGGCCAAGCGTCTGAAGCGATAGACTCTTGAATCGCGGTATGCTTCCGAATGTAAAGGATCATAAGATGGCATGGAAATAAAGCTTGGCCATGTTGACGTTGCCGTGGTCCGACATGGCCAAGAATCGCTCCGGCGGTTTCGGCTTGGTCAGACCTTTTCTCGGGGCGATTCTTGGCCATGCCACCCGCCCACGACTGCTCGCCTGGTGCTTGATGCCAATACAGCCGGATGACCATTTCTTGACGGCCGGCCGCTACGTGCTCGAGACCCTGGGGGAGGGCTGCAAGAACGACCTGTCTGCCGTGCCGGCACAGGCAGACGCCGTGGCCCGGGAACGGAGCCTGTCGCCCGCTGAGTACCCGCTGACTGCACGCCCGACGGACCCGCGATTCGGCCGCTCCTCGCCGCGCCGCGCCCCAAAATCGCGGCTACGCATGCCCACCGGAAAGACACGACGATGGGCCAGAGAACCGGTACGACGGTCTGGAGACGGTTACGTGTCTTTATCGACAGGGATGAGTTGGAGTTCTTGCAACGCCAGGAGGGCGGCCTTCTGCTCGGCTTCCTTCTTGCTCGTGCCCCAGGCGCTGGGAAAACGGCGATCGTTGATGGAGACGCAGACTTCGAAGCACTTGCTGTGGTCGGGGCCCTGTTCGTCGAGTGGTTCGTACTGCGGGGTGCAGGCGAGCGATTGCTGGGCATACTGCTGAAGCGAGGACTTGTAATTCTGTTGCGTATTGGACCGCGCCGCCTCGTCGATGTGGCGCGAGGCGTGTTTCAGGACGAAACGCCGTGCTTCCTCCATGCCGCCATCGAGGTAGATGGCGGCGACGACGGCCTCGGTGACCGCGGCTTTGAGGGACATGGGCATGTCAGCGCGGTCGCTCATGCCCTTACCAAGGTCGAGAAACGCATCCAGCCCCAACTCCTCGGCGATTTCGGCACAGACCCGCCGCGATACGACCACGGACTTGATCTTGGTGAGATCGCCTTCGAGCGATTCGGGGAACCGATGGTACAACTCTTCGCAAACCACCGTCCCAAGGACGGCATCGCCGAGAAACTCCATCCGTTCGTTGCTGTTGATCCGCCCCGATGCCGCCGAAGCGTGGACCAGGGCGGTGTCGAGCAAGGAAGCGTCTTGAAAACGGTAGTCGAGAACCTCTTGCGCACGCGCAACGGATTCGGACCTGTTCACAGCGTTTACCCCGAACGGGCTGGTGGCGAAAGCCGCGTCAGGCAAACATACCCAGGCGAGTTTCGTCAGCAGCCTGCATTGGCTCAGGATCGCCGCCGACACGGCACGGCACGGCATCCCCACACTCATGCCGGTTGAGCAACCCACATGCACTCTACCTATACTGTAATCTCGGCCGAGCGCAACGTCAAATTGAGCAGGTTTACGCCGGACGGGCGCCGCCGACCGCCACGATCGCCGGTATCCCCGCTTATACGCCCTTGAAGTCGGTGTGGTACTCCTCACGTCTTATAAGCCCGGGCCAAGATCGCCCGTCGTTCCTGCCAGGCATAGACCGCCGCTACGAGCAGCATCCACCCGGTTACGACCTCGAAGGTGAACGCAAACCCCATGTGGGTAATGAGTTGTCCCCAGCAGATGAATCCCGTCAGGAACCCCAGGTCCATCGAACCCAGAATGATGCTGGTGCCCAGACCGCGCTGTGCCGGGGGGAGTTTGGCGGCCCCCAGATCGATCAGCGAGGGGTAGATGAAGCAGTGTCCCGACCCCATGACGATTGCGGGGAGGAACAGTCCCAACTCCGTGCGCACCGCCTTGAGCAGCAGAAATCCGCAGGACATAAGTACGAGACCCATGACCAGCGTCCGCCGCCGCCCGAACAACTCGGGCACCCGCCGCCCGATGAGTCGCAGCGCGATGGCCGCCGGCGCGTATCCGAAATAGAAATTGCGAATGTAGTCTAGACCCTGCGCCTTGGCGAAGCGCTCCAGCCACAGAAATGGAATCGTCTGGGCGAGCGCGAAGGTGGCTCCGACCAGCAGGATGGTCCCCGGCCAATAAGTGCGCAGCACGCAAAATAGTGGTCTCCGAGTGGTGTCGGGGTCGGCGTCAACCTCGACTTGCGGGCGGCGCAGGGTCATGACCAAGCCCGCCGCCCCCCAGTGGGCTGCCGCGGCGGCGAGGAAGAAAACGGTGAACGGAGAGACGTCCGGAATCTGATGGGCAAAGATCCAGTCGCCGAGGGCAGGTCCCAGGATTATCCCCGCAAAGCCGCCCATCCCTATCGTACCGAGACTCTCCGCCCGGCGGCGCGGCGTGGCAAGCTGTGCGGCACGCGCCGCCACCGCGGTGAAGAACATGGCGTTTGCCAGGGTGAACACGATCCGCAACACGGCAAGGGACGTGAGGTCCGAGGTCAGGCGACAACCCAAGGCCGCTGCTCCCGCGGTAATCGTGCCTGCCAGAAGGACCGGCCTGGTGCCGAGTTGGTCCACCCAACTTCCGATCCGTGGGCGGACCAGGAGACTGCCGGCCATCCCGATGCCCATGATCCACCCGAGGACATCCTCCTGGCCCCCGAGCTGGGCGATGTACTTACCGAAATGGAATTGCAACGATACCCCGGTCATGTGCAGGATCACCGCGGCGAAGAGTTGAAAGAACTGTCGGGTGTAGAGGCGAGACTGCTCGATCACTGCGGTGTCACCGTTGTGGAGGGCGCCCCCAGGTAGCGCACGTTTTCACGAACCGCCTGCGGCGAGTAGCTAAGTATCACCCATCGCTCCGTCACCGCCAGCGCCGGACCGTAGAGCCCCAGCCGGACGAACCAGACGCCGTCTTCAGCCTGTTCCAGGCCCACAAAGTCGGCCCGGGCGTCGAGCCACTCTTGCGCGCGGGCCAACAGGCCATCGAGCGCCCTCCGTACGGAATCCGCCGAACCGTCGATCTGGATCAGGAGGGTTTGGAACAAGGGCAACCGCAAAGGGTGCCGGGGAAAATCGTGGATGACCACGTGCGGCCCGAGTTGGGCAAGGATATCGGTCTCGGCACTGATGCCCAGTTCAGACTCGAGGGCCCCCCAACGCATGGTCAGCCCCCGTTGGATGCTCGGGCTCCGTGCCGCCAGGCAAGCATTGCACACCCGGGGAATCATCTCGCGCGGCCGAGCGCGAATGACCGCGCCGCTGTGCGATTCGGGTGGTATCACGCCGTCGAGCGCACAGGTCGGTTTGCCGGTCACGGTGATCGGGATGTAGCGATCGCGCCCGGCGGCGTGGAGCAGACAGGCCGCATCAACCGCACGACAATCGGGCCCCACGGTCCACAGGCCGCGAGATACGTCGCCGAGGCCCAGCTTTCCGAGGACTTGCCGGGGCTTCTCGCCCATGACGGCAGCAAGGCGGCTGCATAGCATCTGGAAATCGATGTACCATTCCCAGCGTGCTCGCGGCCCGCGACACCGCCGATGGGCGTTCACGAACCATTCCTCCACGTCGAGGCTGTTGGCCTGCCCACCGATGGCCGACGCGAGGCGCTCGAAGACCCCGGCGCCGATGGTGATCACGTAGCAGTCGCCCACCAGACCCCATTCGATCGGCGCCCACTCCGGTAGACGCCGCTCAACGAGGGTGTAAATGACGGTGCCGTTCGCCTTTCTTTGGGTCAGACAGGCCGTGTCGCCCTTGGCGTACCGGTTCAGCATGGATTGGATGGCCTGGCCGACGCGAAGATGGTCTTTGCCGGTCACCACAACCATCCCCGCGGAAATGCCGCTCAGGCGAAACCCGCCGCCGGAAAGTGGATCGGCTTGCACGTCGAACAGAACGATGGCCCGTGGGTAACAAGCCAGTTCCGGGTGAATAGCGATCACGTCCGCCACCACGCCGAGCGTCGTGTCCACGGCACGGAACAGGCCCATACTACGCGCGTGTCGCAGAAGGGCGGTGGCCACGTGCTCGGCGGTGACCGGGTTGTCTTCGGTCTCGCGGGTTCCGTGACGGTCAAGTAACACAACTGCCAACGGATCCGCCGGCACGACCTGCAACAACCGGTCCGGTACCGCCCGCGCCCCGGGCGCAAAGCCCAGCATCCCTGGTAGAACCACAGCCAGCAAGCGACGGTGCAAGATTGCCCCCCTTTAGTCGGGTGCCCGGGTGATCCCCGGGCACCCCAAGATACCGCTCGCATCTGCTGTGGCAAGGTGAAGATGTGACAACCAGCGGACCAATCGGGTAAGCTAGGTGATTATGGCCAGGAGACCTCGCTACCGCCTGTCGCTGGCGAACAAATGCTTTCTGCTGTTCGCCCTGGCGGTCTTGTCGATCATGGCCGCCACGCTGTTCATGCCGTGGGTGCAGATGGCCGGCTTGGACGAGGAGGCGGCGTTCCGCAAGGCCCAGCAGGTGGCCACGGTTGCCCGTTTGGCGGCGCCGCTTCAGGTCTCGGATTGGGGCAAGGCCCAGGCGCAACTCAACGAGAACTGGCCACGTTACGTCAAGCTGTACAACATCGCGCGCGATGTCCCAGTCCCGCCGCCGCAAGTGATCACGGTGGAGCAGGCTG
>JAUWNF010000669.1 GCA_030612785.1 Phycisphaerales bacterium | reverse complement strand
TACAACGACATCAATTAGCCCGTGGTGACTGAAACGCATACCCGTGATTCCGCCTGCCGTGTCCAGATCGAGGCCAATGCTTTTGTTTTCGCGGGAGAGTCGGAATGAGTTGGGATACCAATCCCCTTGAGAATCATGGGAACCAGGCCCCGACGTGAGCGTCCAACAAACCAGGCAATGAGCAGCGCTCACCCGGCGCGGGGATTTCGCTGAAGCGGCTCCGCTCGGACGGTTCGCCTTGGGTCTTAGCTCCGGGAGCCAGAGCAATGAAGCGCCAAACGCTCTCTGCGATGGTGATGGCGGTGGTCACTTCAGGTTCTCTCTGCTACTGGTCAGAAGTCGCATTCGCGGGGCCGGAGGATGGAGACCATGCTGCTTTGGTGGCCGGGAACACCGAGTTTGCCCTCGACCTTTACGCCCACCTTCGCGCTGCGGACGGCAATCTCTTTCTCTCGCCGTTCAGCGTCTCGACTGCTTTGGCGATGACCTACGGCGGGGCGCGCGGTCCGACCGCGACCCAGATGGCCCAAACCCTGCATTTCGATCTTCCCCAGGAGCGGCTCCACCCTGCCTTCGCGGCACTGGCCGATCTTTGGGACCGCGGCGACGAGCAGGTCCCCTACCAGCTCAGCGTGGCCAACGCGTTGTGGGTTCAACAGGGCCTCTCTTTGCTCGAAACATTCACTGAGCTGAACCGAGTCCACCACGGGGCGGGTCTTCGTGAGCTGGACTTTCAGGGGGCGACCGAGCAGACCCGACGCACCATCATCGACGGTAAGCGGGGCCTGTTCATCTCGAACGTGGTCCACAAGGCGTTCGTCGGCGTGGACGAGGAGGGCACCGAGGCAGCCGCCGCCACCGGCGTCGTGATGAAACGAGTCTCCGTGCCCCTGGTGTTCCGGGCCGACCGTCCGTTTGTTTTCATGATCCGGCATAATGCCACCGGCAGCATTCTCTTCATGGGTCGGGTGGTCAATCCGACGGCCCAGTAATTCGCTGACCGCCCGGAAACCCTGGGCGTTCGAGCAGTACCTGTTTCTCTCGACCAGACGAATCCAGGCCCCTCCGTTCGCACGCCGTCTTCAGCTCGTCACGGGAAAGGCGCGGCAGCATCTCCTCCAGCTTGGTCCGCCGAAGTCGTGCCAGCCCGTCCACCAGTTCGTCTTTGCTCATCCCCGCGGGTCTGAAGTCGGCACCGAAATCGTAGGCCAGCTCGACCAACCCCGTGAAGGGAGGGGGGCGTCCCGAAAAGCGTGAGACTTTGAGACTTCGCCGGGCTCTGGACGCACGCAGACACCTCTTTGCTAGGCTGCCCACGGCCGATAAGCCCGATCCGCGCCGCCTACTTGACCGCATGGCAGGTGGAATCGTACATGTAGAACAGACCGACGTCCGTTCCGACTAACCCCGGCGGGAAGACCGTCCAAGCCGATAGGTGTACTATGAGCGTGGGACTGACATCAGCGGCCGTCAACCTGCAGAACGTCGAGGCTGCGAGCCAACTGCAGATGGCGGTAGCCGCTCGGATGCTGGAGACCGCTAACGTCCAGGGCGAAGCGGTGGTGTCACTGGTGGAGAGCGCCGCCGAGATGATGGAGTATGCGGCCGCGCAGGTGGCCTCCGCTTCCGCCGACGGTGGTGGACACCTGGATTGCATCGCGTAGATCTTCGGACAGATGCACTCGATGGCGCGACGAACGGCTGTACGATGCCTGCACCAGCCCTTCCAGAATACCCAGCGAGCGATCCGCCAGTCGCGTGCCGAAGATAAAGCGCTGGTTCTTGGGGAACTTGTCGATCTTCTCCAGAATCCACTTCGCCGTGTCGTACCACTGCGAAAGGACGATCGGAACGTCGCCCGAAAGACCGGTTTCAACCTCGCGTCGCATCGGCTGCCTGACGACCTGCGCAATGTGGAAAAGCGCATTTGCTCAATCGCGCCGCTTCGCGGCGAAGAGGAAAGAGGAAAAGGGTTCAGCCCGTTAGAGCCGTTATCCGAAATCCGTTTCTTACTCGATACTCTTCACCGTGTTGTTCACATTCTTCGTGACGCTC
>JAUWNF010000708.1 GCA_030612785.1 Phycisphaerales bacterium | reverse complement strand
TGACTTTCTTTCCGACGCCACCGAGGTACTTGGCCTTGCCGCGCCGAGCATAGCGGAAGCCGCTGCGGGTTTTCTTTCCCAGAAAAAAACATTCACGGGCCATAATCGTTACCTCAATGGCACAACACACCTGCGGCAAGGGCCCAACGGCCCGACAGAGTCAAGTCGCGGAAGTATAGCCGATTTTGGGGTGCAAGCAACGCCACTCAACGCCCCAACCCTCAAAAAAACTACGGCGGCAAAGTTCGCTGGAGCGCTCACGCTTCCGACAACCAGCCCGGATCATTCATGAACGCAGAGACGCTGAGAGCGCAGAGTGTTGCAACATCAGGATTTACGGCCCGCACGAGCACCTGTTTTCTGCGCGGCGTGTAGCACCCCAAGGCTATGGTGTTCACGCATTATCCATTTCCTTCTCTGCGTCTCTGCGTTCAATTCTCTTACCCGATTCCTTCGCCGCGATCGCGCGGCTCTGGATGGTAGGAATAATCCGGGCTGGAGGCCGGGCTGCCAAGGCGTGGGGCGGGTCCGACGCCTCTCAAGCCGGTTTTGCCGTCGTAGAAAAAAATGCGTGTGCGGCTGTATAATGGGGGCAATTCAGGCCTTGATCCGACGTTTGGCCTGAGGGAACCGCCGGAGCGAGGTCCCGAGGCAGGCTGACTGAAACGGGCCCTGCGACCGGACGAAACCGCGGGGGGGGCGGGGGAAACTTCTTGACAACCCCGTCCGGGCGTCGAAGGTCAGATAATGCGTGGCCCCGGCAAAGGCGAGGTTGTGGGCGAGTTGGAGCCAGAACAACTGGCAGCAGTTATTGAGCGCGCCCAACGGCTCGAGCCGGATGCCTACGACACGTTGGTGGATGCGTACGGGCAGCGGTTGTTCGGGTTCCTCTATCGGCTCACCGGCAGTCGGGAGGACGCCGAGGACTTGCTCCAGGAGGTGTTCCTGCGAGTGATCCGCACGCTGCCGGATTACCGGCATGAGGGGAAGTTCGAGGGTTGGCTGTTTCGCATCGCCGCGAACCTCGGGCGCGACCGCATTCGCCGCGTACGACGTACGCCGACCATCATCTCGATGTCCGGCGGGCGCGAGGACCAGGACGATTCGGAGGCCCCCGCCGATTGGGATTGCTCTGATGAAGGCAAAGCCGGCCCCGAGAAGCCGTTGATGCGGCGGGAGCAGGTCGATCATATGCGGGCGGCCCTGGAACAACTACCGGCCGCAGAGCGCGAGGTGATCATGTTACGGCACTACTCCGCGCTGAGCTTCGCCGAGATCGCTGAACTCATGGAGACACCCCTGGGGACGGCTTTGGCCCGGGCCCACCGTGGATTGGCCAAACTCCGCCGCCTCATGGAGAGCGCGCCATGACGCTTGACGAAAACATGGCAGCCGAGATCGAACGCGACGAAGCCTGGCTGGCGGACATCATGCCCGCCGATCCGCCGTTGTCGCTGGAGCGGATCAAGCATCAGATACACACCGAGGTCAATCGCGTATGGCTCGAGCGCAACGCCCCCGCTGATCCGGTGGCGCCTGATCTGGGCGTGGTCAAGCGCGCCGTCCGCGCGGAGCTCGAGGACATGACCGTAGCGCCCCGACTGCGCCGGCGGTGGGTGTGGGTGCGCCGGGGCGCCGCTCTGGCGGCCGCCGCGGCGGTGGTCTTCGGGGTCGGCTTGACGATCTTCCAGCCGGAGCGGACGCCGGGCGACAGCCGGGACTTCGCCGTGGAGTTGGACGACTGGGTCGATGCCCTCGCCGTGGAC
>JAUWNF010000315.1 GCA_030612785.1 Phycisphaerales bacterium | reverse complement strand
GCGATTCGCCCGGATCACGTGGCCGAGGTCACCGTGGCCTATGGCGATGCGGAGGACATCCTCAATAAGATCATTCTGCCTAACGCCCGCAGCATCTCGCGGATTCAAGGTTCCAAGTTGCAGGCCCGCGACTTCATCAGCGGCAAGACCCGCACGGCATTTCAGGAGTTGCTGTATGCGGAGTTGAAGCGCGAGTGTTGGGGGCAAGGCATTGACATCAAGGCGGCGTTGGTGCGCGACATCCAACCGCCCGCGGAAATCGCCGCCCTGATCAGCCAGCGCGAGCAGGCCGACCAGGAGGTCGACCGCTACACCAATCAGATGGAAGAGGCCCGGGCGCAGGCGGAGCTGGTCACCCAAGAGGAACTGCAAGAGCAGAACAAGGACGTCGGCGACGCGCGCCGCGAAGTGGTCACCGTTACCATGGAGGCTGAACAGCGCAAGGTCGGGGCGGTGACCCACGCCCAACGCGAGCTGGAGGTGGCCAAGCTGGCCCTGCAGGCGTCGGGAAAGGAGGCGGCGGCATTGCAGGCTCGCGGGCAGGCGAAGGCCAACGTCATCCTGCTCGAATATCAGGCCCGCGCCGAACCGCTGCAGCACGCCGTGGAGGCGTTCGGCGACGGGGGGACCTACGCGCAAATGTTCTTCCTGCAAAAGGTTGCGCCCTCGATTCGGTCGATCCTCTCGAACACCGAGGGGCCTTTTGCGGAGATCTTCAAGCAGTTTCAAACCTATCCGGCTGCACCGGTAAAAGGAGGTGCGCAATGATTCACCGTCTGATTATAGGCTTGATCGCGGGTGCGTTGCTGGTAACCGCAGGCCTGTTGAGCCTGCTCTGGTTCACCTGCCGGGTCTACGTGCCCGAGGGGAAATGTGCCGTGCTGACCCGCCAGTTGGGCGACGCCCTGCCTGAAGGTCAGACCATCGCGCGGCAACCCGGGCAAAAGGGCATTCAGGAGAACGTCCTGGGTCCGGGGCGCCATTTCTACAATCCGGTCGTCTGGGACTACGAGTTGGAGGATCTGGTGGTGATCCCGGCCGGTAATCCGGCCACCTGGGAGTGGATTCATTCGCTGGACGAGCGCCAACGGGACGAGCTTCGCGCCGGGACCTTCAAGTTCGACGGGGAGTTTCCACGGATCGGCCTGGTTGAGCGTCTGATTGGGGACGATCCTGCGGAGGGAGAAATCGTCGTGGATCGCGCGTCGGGCTACCGGGGCGTCCTTCGCGAGGTGCTCACGCCGGGCACGTACAAGCTCAATCCGCGCATCTACAAGGTTGAATTGCATCCCGCGGTGGTCATTCCCGCGGGCTTTGTGGGGGTGGTGACCAACCAGATCGGCGACGAACCCGAGGCGATTACGGGTACCGCATTGCCCAAACTAGGTGGTCGCCGGGCTCCCGCGGTTGCGGAGGGCGAGGTTCAGACCGAGGAGGACCTGGAACTGGTCAGCATGGTTCGCCTGCTGGCCGAGCCGGGCCAACGCGGCACCTTGCGCGAGGTGCTTCAGCCGGGGGTCTACTTCATCAACCCGCGAATCCAGAAGGTCACGCCGATCGAAATCGGGTTCAACGAGTATTCGCAGACCAAGATCAGCGAACAGAGCAATCTGCGCATCGCATTCCCGTCGGACACCGGCTACACGATCAAGGTGGGGGTGACCGTGGTGTGGGGCATCGATCCGACCCATGCGGCGGAGATCATCAACACCTACGGCAACGTCGACCGCGTGATCGACAAGGTCATCGGCCCACAACTTCGGTCGATTTGCCGGAACATCGGGTCGACCTACGCGGCCCGCGACTTCATCAAGGGCGAAAAGCGCGAGATGTTCCAGCGCGCCTTGACCGAGGAGCTGCAACGGGTGTGCAACGCCAAGAACATCGAAGTGCTGTTGGCCCTGGTGCGCGAGATCGAGGTGCACGCCCCGGCGGCCGGGGCCGAGGGCGGAGAGGTCACCGAGGATCTCAAACGCACCATTCAGCAGAGCTACATCGCCATCGAAAGGCAGTTGACCATGCAGAAGCAGCGCGAGGCGGCCGAGGTCAAGGCCCAGCTTGAAGAGGTTCGCAAGCGGGTCGGAATCGCCCGGGAGACCGTCACGGCTGAGACCCGCGTGATGGTGGCCAACATCGGCGCCGGCGCCGAGAAGCAAGCCGCCGAGACCGACGCCCAGGCGGCCCTGGAAGTGGCGACCATCCAGCAGGAGGTGGCCCAGCTCGACGGCCAACGCATCGAAATCCTCGGCAAGGCCCGCACCGACGTGGATAAAATGAAAAAGCAGGCCGAGGCTCAAGGTTACAAGCTGCTAATTGACGCCTTCGGTAGCCCGCAGGCGTACAACCTGTATACATTCGCGGAGAACTTCGAGCCGGAGTCGATCCGCCTGTTCTACGCCGGCGACGGGACCTTCTGGACCGACCTGACCCGCTTCGAGGAGGTCGGGGCGGCCAAGCTGCTGCAACCGGGCGCGCCCAAGCCCGAGTGATAGGGCGCGTCGCGGACGTGTTTAGCATGCCGCCCGGCCGAGGGCGTACGCTGAGAACCTCAGCCTCCCGGAGTCTGCACGGTCGATCCGGCAAGCGTTTCTTGCCCGGACCGGATCACCGGGACCTGGAGGCCTGGATGACTGGGGCCAAGCTCGGTGGTCCATGGTACGCGAAGTCCGCGTTGGTCAGAATCTGGTCGATGGCGGCGGCAATTGCGTCGTACTGCGGGAACACTTCCGCGGGGATCGCGAAGAGGTTGGTTAAGTTGCTGAATGCGCTGACCGACCCGTCGCGGAAGAGGATGTTGACCTCGCGCCCCCGGTGATTGGTGTGACCGAAGGGGCCGGGACCGAGGCTGTTGGTGTCCAGCGCCATGGCTTCGACACGGACCCGGCGCGCACCGATGTGGTTGGTCCCCATCCGATCCAGCCGTCCGTCCGCCGCAGACGCCGGCAGATGGTCAAGCTGCCGATACAGGTAGGAGCCGTAGGCCCGCTCATCCGTGCCGACCTTGGGCCACTCTTCCCAGAGATTGAAGTTGTCATCCGCCGGGCAGAAGAAGTGCTCCGCCTGCCGGGTGGTGGAGGTGAGCAGTTGTCCCAGCCCGTTGTATTGCCTGGGGTGCGGAGAGTAGGTTCCGATCCAGAGCTGGTTGGTGGCCAGATTCCGGGCCTCGAAGTCCTCGTCCCCCACGGGCTCTGGTCCACGGGGGATGTACCCGCTGTTCTCGTTGGCATAAAGGTGGATGCAGGTTCCGATCTGCCGGAGGTTGCTGGCGCAAACCGCGAGCTTGGCCTGTTCACGGGCCCGCCGCAGCCCGGGCAGTAGAACCGCAATCAGCAGCGCGATGATCGAGACCACCACCAGGATCTCGACCAACGTGAAACCGCTCCGCCGCGGCAGCTTCCATCCGTCCATAGGACAACTCACCGCACTGACGGCGTTCGTTTTCGCCGGCGGGCACAAACCACGCAAAACTGCCTGACCGAAAGCAGCGCTATCGCTTGGAGAACTGGAATCGTCTGCGGGCGCCGCGCTGACCGTACTTCTTGCGCTCGACTTGCCGGGAATCCCGCGTCAAGTAGCCGCCGTTACGCAGGGCCTGCTCGAACTGGCTATCGTAATGGTAAATGGCCCGGGCGACTCCGAGCATGATCGCGCCGGCTTGCCCGGTGGTCCCGCCCCCGGAAACGTTTACGAACACGTCCAGCTTCTTGAGCATTTCCGCGGCCTCGAGTGGGGCGCGAATCGTTTGACGATCGACCTCTCTGCGGAAATGGACGTCCGCGTCCCGCTTGTTGACCTTGAACTCGCCGGCCCCGGGACGAATGCGGACGCGGGCAATGGCCTTCTTCCGCCGACCGGTTCCCCAGTGGTAGCCACCGGGCGTGGGCTTGGTCCAGTCCCTCCGCTTAACCGACGTCGCCGGCTTTGCCGGGGCCGTTACCGCGGGCCCCACCGGCGCACCTTCGGAGTCTGCGGTCTGTGGAGCAGAAGGTTCCGACACCGCGCCTGCGGGTGTCGGCGGTTCAGGCTGGGGAGTAGTAGGTTCGGATGCTTCCGGCGGTGTGGAGGGGGGGCCGGGTTCGGGCGTTTGTTCTTCAGTCACCGATCGAGTCTCCGACTTAGGATGTCATCCAGGGTTTCGGATGTTGAGCGGCGTGCGGATGGTCCTCGCCGCGATAGACCTTCAACTTCTTGAGCATCTTCCGCCCGAGCGCGTTCTTGGGCAGCATGCGCCGGACAGCTTCGGTAATAATCCGGTCGGGGTGCCTGGCCCGTACCTGAGAATACGGTATCTCCTTATAGCCGCCGGGGTAGTAGGAATAGCGATCGTAGTGCATGGTTTCGGCCTTGCGGCCGGTCACGCGCACTTTCTCCGCGTTGGTTACCACCACGAAGTCGCCGGTGTCCACATGCGGCGTATACGTGGGCTTGTGCTTGCCCATCAAGACCCTGGCGATCTCCACGGCCATCCGGCCGAGGATTTTCCCGTCCGCATCGATGTGCCGCCACGCGGGAGACCATTCCCCGCCCTTGGCCATGTAGCTTGGTGCTCTACCGACTGGCATCGACTCACGCCCTTCCTGTCCCGATTGCGGGAACCTGACACAGCAAACCCTGCATTTTAGGGCTTTCCCACCACACGTCAAGCTGCAGGGCAGATTCATCTGCCATGGGGGGTGGCCATATTACGGGGTGCGGTTGATTTTTTCGACCCGCGCTTCCATTGACCCTAGTCTACGGTACTCGTATCTCACGGGTTGCCGCACATCTGCTCCGAGCCCCGGGGGCCCGCGGCGGGGGGCGCGGGTGTCCCGGGGGGGTGGGGCGGGGGGGGTGCCCAGGGGGCGGTGTTAGGTCGGCGTTCGGGGCGTGTGTACGTTGCAGGGGTTGTGACCATGTTTTGTGGCACCAAGCGGCCGCTTATCCGAGCCCGGAGCGCAAGCGACGGGAAACCGTT
>JAUWNF010000165.1 GCA_030612785.1 Phycisphaerales bacterium | reverse complement strand
GATTCGGAAGCTTCGTCCCCACCTCGTGCGGCTGGGAGCCGCTGTTATCCTCATACCACGCGTAATCGCCGAGATCGCTTTCATCATCACCAAAGGAGTATTCCGTCGTCGTGCCCGCCCGGCAGGCGTACTCCCACTCGGCCTCACTGGGAAGACGGATATCGTAGCCAGTCATACCGGATAGCGTGTCGCAAAACTCCACGACATCGTTCCATGACACCTCCTCCACCGGGCAGTTATCGCAGCCGCTGCAGTAGGAGGGATTGCTCCCCATCACTGCCTGCCATTGCGCTTGCGTCACCTCATACCGGCCGATGTAGAAGTCCCGGCTGATCGTCACGCCGTGCACAGGCTTCACGTCGTCCCAGCCCTCGTCGGCACCCATCATGAACGTCCCGGCCGGGATGCGGACCAACTCCATCGTCACGCCGCCGCCGAGGTCGAGGGTCAGCGTCTCGCCCGGACTAGGACAGTCTTCTGGGCAGTTGGAGTTGGTTTCACCGGACTCGCATTCACCGTTGCCGCACTCGCTTAGGTCATGCTGCTCCTCAGACACCTCTAGATAATAATCAACGCTCATCTCACAACCGCAAAAGTAACACGTTCCATCAAACACAATCACCATCGGAGGAGCCTCAAACGGAGAAATAAGTCCCTCCAGCACGCAATCGTCAGGACAATCCTCTGGACCCTCCATTATCACGCTAAAAGTACCATCACCGCCCAACGGGCTTGTAGCAAACCCCGTGAGTGTTATTTGGTCATTCTCGATGGTAACGTAAAAATAGGCGTCTGCCGCTGTGGCTGTAGAACCGTCTGGAGGCAGACACTCCGCAGGCGAGTCTTCCGGTATGACGATCCGGACTGTACCGGCAAAGAACTGCTCGCTATCTGGGATATCTTCATTATATACAGTCGCCGTGTCAGTACACGTGTCCCCTGTAGAATCGGTGACTGTTATCATATAGGTCGTTGTCTGCGAAGGACATACAGTAGGAGCCTCCTGTCGTGATATCTCTCCATCTGCTGGCGGGGACCAGGAATAGGAATATGGTGGGCGCCCGTAGCCGCCGAGCCCAGAAAGTCTTACACACCCCCCGCTTATGTAGACGTTAGCTGTAGAGTAATCGGCACCAGCGGTGCACGTCAGCGGTTCGGTAGCAGCGTTGTCGTCTGTGTTGTCATCGGCATCCCCATTGTCTTCAACCCCTTCCACATCGGCATAGGCCGAGTTGGTCACAACGTCCCACGTTCCGACGATTTTGTCCTCGATTACCCAGTCCAGTGCGGCGACGATGTCCAGGAACGTTGAAACGGTCTCACATGCTCCGACAGACGCTGTCGAACAGACGCAACCGCCAGCCGACTGGGCCAAGTCACGACCCATTGCGGCTGCGAACTCACCACGCAGCTCGTCATCGCCGGTCAGCCACCCGACACCCAGTGTTTCGACTGTATCGAGGATCGTGTTGCTAACCACCATATCCACACATTCGTACGGGAACAAGCCGGTGATCCTCTCAATTCCCTCGATGGTGAAGGTCATGAAGTCAACGGCGTTGAGACGGAGAAAGAGAGTCGCGTCGTGTTCCATCGCTTCCTCCGCCTTCGCGTAAAGCTGGCCACCGAACAGCAAGGTCGTAACTGGATCGCTGAGGGCACGTGCCAGGCTGCCATAGACTTCGACGGACTCGGAGTTGACCGGGACTACCACACTGTCGGCGCGATCGAAGTGGCCCGTGAGGATTCGCTCGAACGCGGTGATGATATTCGTTTCCACCCAGTTCTTCTCGGGCAGTAGGAAATATGGCTTTTCGGCTGCCGGAGCCTTAACAGCGACCCATCGCTTGGTTTCGTTTGTGAGGGTATAGCTGTGTTGCGCCGACCGCCGAACGACTACGCCCGTCGACAGCGTTTCTGACTCCCCGACGGCCAAGCGAGCCACGGAATCCAGCACGGATTTGCCAGCACCCGCCCCCGTAGCCGTTTCGGCCAAGAAGTAACCCACAGCGCGGCGAGAGTTGTAATCGGACAGCTCGGCGCTCCCCATCGCCGGATGATAGAGATAGGCTTTCCCGTCTTGGATAATTCCTACAAGTCCTTCCTCCTGTACCCCCGTGTCTCCAGAGTACTCTTGACCACGCGAGATAATCGTCGCGTTGGGCGCGGTTATCCTCCCAGCCGCGACTGCGACCTCAGAATCTTCGTCGTCCGGACCCGGTTCTGGACTGCCCCCCGGTCCTGGGCCGCAGCCAGCGATGGTGCCGAGGGCAAGTACCGCAGTAAGACAAATCAACATGGACAGGTAAGAACGAGACATGATAGCCACCTCCGTCGGTCAGAGAACATGCCCGCCACGCCCGAAGCGACGTGATTCAATTTACCAGGATAACGCGCCGGGCGCCGGTGACAAGGGTGGCACGGACAAACTTGTTCTTCGTGCGTTCACCTTAAAGTCGGTTTAGTCGCTCATGGTGATCCTCAATGTGGCGTCACCCCTTGTGGGTGACGAGGCTGCGCCGCCCACGAGGGGCGACGCTACAGATTAAATCGACAGTCTGTGAAGAGGTAGGCCACCCATGCGTCGGTGATCCGTCGCATCAGCGGTAACGAAGCACGCGTTAGAAGGGTCTGCTTCACGCTACGTCCACCAGAGCGATCGAATCGCCGAATCGTTCCGCCAGCATCCGTCCCAACGCCCGGTGACGCGGTGCCGACAGGTTCGCGTCTTCGGCGATGATGGCGGCTGCGTCCGCACGGCTGGTCTCCAGGAGGTCCACGTCGCGGGTCAGGTCCGCCACTTGGAATTCCGGTGTCCCGTGCTGTCGTTGACCCACCACCTCGCCCGGGCCCCGCAGACGCAAATCCTCTTCCGCTATTTGGAACCCGTCGGTCGTGCGGCACAGAATGGACATACGTTCCAGGGCCGTCTCGCTCTCCGGGTCTGCCAGTAGCAGGCATACCGAGCGATGGGCGCCGCGCCCGACGCGGCCGCGAAGCTGGTGCAACTGGCTCAGTCCGAAGCGCTCGGCATGATGAATCGCCATCACCGTCGCGTTGGGGACGTCGATGCCCACCTCCACAACGGTGGTAGCGGCGAGGGCATCGATCTCACCCGCGGCGAACCGGGCCATCACCGCCTCTTTCCGGTCGCGCGGCATCTGCCCGTGCAACAGTTCCACCCGGAACCCCGTCAGCGGCCCGCGGCGCAGTTGCTCGACCTCCTCCACCGCCGCCTTGAGCGGCAGCGACTCGGTCCGTTCGACCAACGGGTACACCACGAACGCCTGCCGTCCCGAGCGCAACTCCTCCCTGACGCGCTCCCACGCCTGCGCCGTTTCCGCCGGTCTGACCAACCGCGTTTCCACCGGGCGACGACCGGGCGGCATATCGCGGATGCTCGAAACATCCAGGTCTCCGAACACGGTCATCGCCAGCGTTCGTGGAATCGGCGTGGCGGTCAGCACCAGATAATGCGGATCGCGACCCTTGCCGCGCAGGCGGGCCCGCTGTCGTACCCCAAAACGATGTTGCTCATCCACGATCACCAATCCCAGCCACGGAATCTCCACGTCTTCCTCGAGCAGTGCATGTGTGCCTACCACCAAGTTGGTCCGGCCGTCCGCTAGCGAACGCAACGCGTCGTCGCGGACTTGGCGCGGCATCTTCCCCACCAAAAGTTCCACACCCACCCGGCTTCCGGCAAGGTAGTGCGTAATCTTGCCGTAGTGTTGCTCGGCGAGTATTTCGGTGGGCGCCAGAAACGCCACCTGCCGCCGCCGGGCGATGACCGCCAGCGCGGCGTACAGGGCCACCGCTGTCTTGCCCGCGCCGCCGTCGCCCTGGAGCAACCGCCGCATCGGCTGCGTCCGGGCCAGATCCGCCACGATCTCCGCCACCGCCGCGTTCTGTCCCGGGGTAAGCTGAAAGCCGAACCGAGCCCGAATACGCCGATCGATTTCGGCGCTGGTGCTTATCGCGACGGCCCGTTCAAACCGCGCCGTGTGTGCCCGCCGCAACTGCACGGCCAACTGCATGACCAGGAGTTCGTCGTACGCCAGGCGCCGCCGGGCAACCTCGATGTCGTCCGCACGCGTGGGCAGGTGATACCTTTCGACCGCCACCCGCCGCGGTGGGAAGTCACGTACTGTTCGCAGGTTCTCGGGCAATGGCTCCTCAACCTGCTCAATCACCTCCGGGAGCGCCGTCCCGACAAACTTCGCTATCTGCCGAGAGGAAATGGCGGCGCTCGCCGGGTATACCGGATCGAGTTGCTCTCCGTTGACGATCTGCTCCAGTGGCTCGTTGCCGATGATCCGGTACTTCGGATTGGTCAGGCAACCCCGGTCGCGATAATGCGATACCTTGCCCGTCGCCGTGATCACCACCCCGGGTCCGAGCCGACCCTGCAGGTACGGGGAGTTGAACCACCGCACCATGCACGTGCCGGTTCCGTCCTGCACCTCCGCGACGATGGTCCGTCGCCCAAAACCGCCCCGTGTCCGCACGCGATTGACTTGACCGACGATGGTTGCGGTCTCGTCCAGGCGTAAGGAACCAATCGGCTGGGAACGCGGGCGATAGTCGTACCGAAAAGGGAAATGGCCTATCAGATCCCCCACCGTGTTGATGCCGATTTGTTGCAGTTGGCCCGCGCGTACCGGGCCAACCCCCCGGACGAACTGAACCGGTGTGTCGAGTTGTAAGCCAGCCACGTGCAAGCGCCCTTCGTCAACGACCGCGCCCGCCCCCGCCGGTGCGTAGGCACGAAGAGCAAGGGCTGACGTTAGGGAATGACCAAAACCTGATCGATCCGCAACGAGTCGGGGCTGGAGAGCCGGTCACGGTTCGCTTCGTAAATGTCTTTCCAGCGGCGGGCGTCGTCGTAGTAGCACCGCGCCAGCGCAAACAGTGAATCGCCCTTGACCACGCGGTGGGTCCGCGGCGGCGCGGGTGCCGCGACGACCGGTGCGTCCTCCACACCGGGCTCCGCATCCAGCGGTGCCTCCGCGGTCGCTTCCGCCGCGGGATCGATCATGAACAACTCCGGTTGCATCGCCGGGGCATACGCTTCCTGGCTTTCCCGATCCATTTCGGCAGACGGCTTCTCGCAGCCACCCAGAATCACGACCGCGAGCGTCAAGACCAGTGCGCTCCTTCGCATCGATGTATCCTCCTATATGATGGGTTCACCTGCCATCCTATCGCAACATGCCGTATGCTAGCCCACTGCGGTGGGCTGTCAAGACCGGTTACCCATGGTCAGGGCCGCGCTCCGCCGCCCGTGCCGTCCGCTTGATCTGCCCCCGAAGCTTGAATAGTTCCTTGAACGCCCGCAGGATCACCCGCAGGTTCGCGCCCGTCTGTGCCCCGGCTACGCGCGGGTAGTGGTGTACCCCAACCTGCCCGATCGTGTAACCCAACCGCGTAGCCCGCGCCAGTATCTCCGTATCGATCAACGCCCCTTCCGATTTCATTTCGATTTCGTCGAACAGCTTGCGCGGAAAGATCTTGAATGCACAATCGATGTCGCGAATCCGCATCCCGAACAGCAGGTTCACGAGCGTGCACCAGCAGAAGGCGTTCGCCTTGCGTACGAAGGGGTCCTGCCGGTCCACCCGGTAGGCACTGACGATGTCGTACTGCCCTAGCAGGGCGAGCAACTTATCGATCTCTTCGAAATCGAACTGCCCGTCACCGTCCGTGTAGAACACCCAGTCCTTCCGCGCCTCTCGAAAGCCGCGTTGCAAAGCCCCGCCGTAACCCCGGTTCGGACGGTTGTGTACCGCGCGTACCTCCGCATGTTCGGCGGCCAGCTTCTCCGCCAACTCCCCGGTGCGGTCCTTGCTGCCGTCGTTGACGATAATCACCTCGAAGTCGCCGCCGAACCGCCGACACGCCTTCAACGCCGCCAACGTCGTGCGCTCCACATTGGCTTCCTCGTTATAGCACGGGAAGAACACCGAAAGGCTTAGTGCTTGCTCGCTTGGTTCCGACACGTCCCTTGGACCTCCCATCCTTCAGCGGCGTTCTCGCCGCGGTTTATCCTCATACGGCGATGCCCGCCCCGGGCGACCGGAACGGGCATCGGAAAAACCCCGTCGATTGAAAAGGAACGGCCCCTAGGGCATCACGCCGCGAGGCTTGTCCGTAGCGCCTCTTCTCCGCTTGAGTTCCTCTTCGGACATATCTTCTATTTTCTTGCGTTTTCCTCCGCGGTCGATCCCGGTATCCTCCGGCTCCTCCTCTACGTCGCGTGCCCTGCGCCCTCTCTTTTTCGTCTCTTTCTTGGGCGCCTCCGCCTTCGCCGGCGGCGGAGGCTTCTCGATCGTCTCGGGCAGCGGCGGAGGAGTAGAATCCGAGAAGAGGAAATATGACCCTACGCCGATCACCGCCAGCGCCAGGATCGCGATCGCCGCAATCGCCACCGTTTTGTTTTGCTCAGCCATCGTTCAAGGTCCTCTCTTACAGCCAAAGACTCATCAGGCGCCCACCCGCGCTAATCCGAGAAGTAAGGCGTGAGCACGGACGTCGCGGGGAGCGTATCCAACTGCCATCCGGGACCACGCATCGTAATGCATCGCTCACAGGCATAGGGATCGTCGCCCCCACACACGCCTTGTGGGTAATTCGCCGGGCCAAGGTTGGGAGCCGGGCGGATACAACCCTTCATCTCCACCATGGACGCATGACCGTCCGCAAACGACACGACGAAGTTGAACGGCTGCCGATGCCAACCGGGAATTGTCGCATTCGCGTGGTACAGCCGGCTGCTATAATCGGCCCATTCGCATCCCGACCCCTCCCAGCTGCCCCACAAATGGGCGAAGTGGGCGGGAAACTCCAGGTAAGCGATCGACGCCGCCGGCGACGGTATGCGCGAAAGTGGCGTCATGTAGACCGACTGGCTGCGGATGCGGTTGCCGGAAAGACCGCCCACGATCCAAAACACGTTGGCTATGTAGCTGACCCCGTAATGATCGTAAGCGGTGAGTCCTTCTTTCTTGAACGCCGTCTCGTTGCGGTCGGTCTCTCTGCCGTCGTGCGCGGTGTACAAGTAACCGCCGCCGGCATACCCGGTGTCCGACGGGCAACGATAAATGCCCAGATCCAACTTCGTGTCGTCGAGGTAATTCTCGTTGCCCGGCCCGGAATTGGGTTCGCCGCCCGCGGGGTTATAGTTCGGGAAACCACCCTTGAACAGCGAAGAGTTCAACGGCCGGTGGGCGGGGCCGCGAAATG
>JAUWNF010000440.1 GCA_030612785.1 Phycisphaerales bacterium | reverse complement strand
GTTGCTCTAACTTTTTTTTTTTTATTTTACGGGGACCACCGAGTTCTGCAGGGCTTCTGTGGCGGGGGTGTAGCTGGGGGACGCCACGGCGGGTCTGCGCACGCGCGGTTTTGAACCGGCTTATGCCTGTGCCCAAGACGGAACCGTTTCGCACTGGCCGCTTTGGTGGGAGGACCCCTTCGTTGACCAGGGGAGCGCGGACGCCCAATTCGCCTGGACCTGGGAAGATTACTTCGCGTTTCCGTACGGGTTGGGTCGGTCGCTGGTGAACACCATGGGTTGGCCGGTCAGCGCCGTGGTCACGCCGCCCTTCACGGTGATGGGCAGCGATGGCGTCCTCAGCCGCCAGGCGCTGGGGCACGACCACGACGCCGCCCGGCTACCGGGTGGGTTGGCGCCCCCGATCGACATTCTGGAGGTCGGCACGCTTCCGCCGGGGTCGTTCGATGCCGGCGGCGAAGCCGCGCCGGAGGAAGCCAACGAGCCGACTGCCCCATCCGAGTAACGGCGCGCAGCGTTGACCCACGAGACACGGGACAAAACGCCCTACGGTCAATCGGAGGCCTTCGGTGCAAAGGCCTTCCGCCAAACGTGCTGGTGGGTTTGTGGTGCCAGTGCCCAGCGCCTCGCGCATCTGGCGTTGCTCTCTCGTTCGCCGGCTTCGCGAAGGTTCGTTGTCCGGATGGTCCTGCTGCTCGCGTTTTCGGCGGCGCTATTGCAGTTCAGCCTGGTCGGCAGGCACACCTTGACCAACGCACCGAGGGACGAGACTTCGCTCGCCCCCACGCCCGCCGGACATGGCTGGTACCACCTCGCCGAGGCTGATCCGCCGCCACCGTACCGCGGTCGGGCCGTCCCCACCGACGTATGGTGGAACCCTCCGCAGGCGACGCTGGCGGCGGTGAGCACCTTGGTGGTCAGTCTGCTGATCATGTGGATCATTCTCGCCTGTCAACACGCCGGGGTGCGGCGCGCGCTGGGTCCGAAGTACCGCGACCAGGGGCGCTTGCAGGCCGCCGTGCACTACGGCACCGCGTGGCTGATCCTTCTGCTCCCCGCCTGCGTGATCGCGGCCTGCGGGCCTCTGGCCGATATCAGCGCCGCCGCCCAGTGGCCTATCGTGGTCCCGCCGGCGGTGATCTACGCACCGGCCGCCGTGCTTGCGATCATCTCGGTGTGCGGCTACGGCTTTGGTCTCATTCGCGTGGGGGCGACCGTCCCCATCGCGGCGCGCACGCGCGTGGCGGTCTTTTTCACGCTCTGGAATCCGTTGATCGTCGCCCTGTGGAGCGGCGGCGCCGTGGTAGGATTGTATTACTGGATGCAACTACTGGTTCCGCAATTGGGCTTGGGTTGGGTAATCGGAGGGTCGGCATGAAGCCGCAAACCATCGCCGTGCTCGACTTCGGCAGTCAATACGCGCAACTGATCGCCCGCCGGGTGCGCGACCTTCGCGTGCACGGCGTGCTCTGCGCTCCGGACGTCTCGCCGGACGAGCTCAGGCGCCTACACACCGTCGGCATCATCCTCTCGGGCGGGCCGGCCAGCGTGTACGCCGAGGATGCCCCGCGCTGCCGGGCGGACCTCTTCCAGACCGGGCTGCCGATGCTGGGCATCTGCTACGGACTACAAGTGATGTGCGCCATGCTCGGCGGGAACGTGGGTGCGGGTCGTCTGCACGAGTATGGTCGTAGCGAGTTGACCATCGA
Organism: Phycisphaerales bacterium; assembly: GCA_030612785.1. Lineage (GTDB taxonomy): Bacteria > Planctomycetota > Phycisphaerae > UBA1845 > UBA1845 > JAAEQG01. The sequence continues at coordinate 2,058 of JAUWNF010000440.1, read as the reverse complement.
CAAGCCCAACCCACTGCTGGAAGGAGTGCCATCCCCCACGCCGGTGTGGATGAGCCACGGTGACATGGTCAGCGCCGTCAGCGAGGGCTTCGAGCCGATCGCCCGGACCAAGACCTGCCCGCTGGCGGTGGTGGCACACACCGGCAAGCCGCTGTTCGGCGTCCAGTTCCACCCGGAAGTCACCCACACTCCACACGGCACCCGACTACTCCGCAACTTCCTCTACAACGTGTGCAGGTGCGACGGGGGGTGGACCGTAGGCCGCGTGGTGGACAACATTCTCGAAGACATTCGCAACCAGGTGGATAACGACGCGCGCATCATCTGCGGTTTGTCCGGCGGCGTGGACAGCAGCGTCACCGCCGCCTTACTCCATCGGGTGGCCGGCGATCGGCTGGTCTGTATCTGCGTGGACAACGGTCTGATGCGCCAGGGCGAAATCGAGTTGGTCCGCAAGACGTTCACCGATCATTTCCGGATCGACCTGCGGGTGGTCGACGCCGGCGAGAGGTTCTTGAGTGCCCTGACCGGGGTGACCAACCCGCGCACCAAACGGCAGATCATCGGGCGGGAGTTCATCGAGGTCTTCAAGGCCGAAGCCAAAGCCATTGACGGTGCCAAGTACTTGGCCCAGGGCACGCTCTACCCGGACGTCATCGAGTCGGGGCACGGGCACGCCGGAGAAGCCGCGGAGATCAAACTGCACCACAATGTCGGCGGGCTGCCGAAAGAACTGGGTTTTGAACTGATTGAACCGCTCCGCGACCTGTTCAAGGACGAGGTTCGCCGCGTGGGCGAACACCTGGGCCTGCCTTACGAAATCCTATGGCGCCACCCCTTCCCCGGTCCTGGTCTGGCCGTGCGCATCATTGGGGAGATCACCGCGGCCCGTCTTGAGCTGCTGCGACGGATCGACACCATCGTACTCGATGAGATCGTGGCCGAGGGGTGGTATCCCAAGATCGCCCAGGCCTTTGTGGTCCTGCTTCCGGTCAGGACGGTCGGCGTGATGGGGGACGAACAGAGCTACGAAGACCAACACGTAGCCGTGCTGAGATTCGTGGAAAGCAGCGATTTCATGACCGCCGACTGGGTCCATTTGGATCACGAACTGCTGGGGCGGATATCCACCCGGGTGATGAACGAGGTTGCCGGGGTCAACCGGGTGGTTTACGACATCTCCAGCAAGCCCCCATCGACGATAGAATGGGAGTAGGCTCAGCACAAATCAGCGCCCCCGGTCACTTCTTCGGAGGAGCGCTCCGTCTCTTTTCCTTCGTCGCGCAGGGGTTTCGACAATGGCGCGACCTGCGAGTGGACCGCAAGGGTCAACGCCACGCCACAAAGAATGACCCGCGCAATGAACATCCAGCCGTTGCCGTTGTAGGTGATGGGGCGGGGGTGGTCCACGCCGGTGATGGGAATCTCGATCCTCTTCTCTGCCATGGCCCAGCGCCAGTACCCGATCACCCCGCCGGGGGGGTAGCGCTGGGCAAGGAACTCGCGGGCGGCTTGGGCGGCGGCGGCGCACACGTCCGCCGCGGTTTCATCCGGAAGCTTGATTGCTTCCACTTGATCGATCGCCTCCTTGGCCACGTCCGACGGAAAGGTAAGCCCCTCCCACACCAGCGATCCGCCCCACCCGGCCAACACCACCAAAGCGACACCCAGCTTGATTGTGCGCGGCGCAAGCGGGCGCAGCGGGGCCCACACCCGGCACATCGCCGCCCCGAAGATCAACCCGAAAAGGATTGTGTAAAACAGACCCAGCATCGCCACCAGAAAAGCAGCGTAGGACAGCAGATAGCCGCAGGGAATCGCCAGAAGGATTCCCAGGACAACGCCCCATGCTACACGCGCGCGCGCGCGAACCGGCGCGTCGGCCGAGACGGGGTCTGTTGTCACTTGTGTCATCTCCGGCGCCCCCTGCGTGCGGACGGGTGTTAGCCTCCGGAGGCGGCGCCGGCACCAAGCCCCGGAGGGGCGACGGAAGGTGTTTTCGCGCAAGGTCTTTCCATCGCCCCTGCTGGGGGCTTGCTTCACCCCGTGGGCTTGCCC
>JAUWNF010000653.1 GCA_030612785.1 Phycisphaerales bacterium | reverse complement strand
AAATCCAGCCCGCTTCCGCTTGTATGCTGCCGTATGATACGTGCCGAGACCAAGCCATACCCGGAGGAGTCCCTATGCCGCTTCCCATGTGCCGTCCGTTGAGTGGTCGCCTTTGCCCGTGTGTCGTGGCTGCGCTCGCCGCCGCCGTAGCGCAATTCGTTGTCGGTTGTGCGGCTCCGATGCCCGTGCGGACGACGTTGTACGACATCCATGTGAGTCTGGACCCGGCGTCCAATCGCCTCAGCGGTCAGACCGCTATGCGCCTGGTCCCGATCGGTGACCCGCCGCCGCAGCGCGGACCGGTCGCGGTGGAGTTCGACCTGCACTCCGCCCTGAAAGTGACCGCGGTGGACTGCGACGCGGCGGTGGTCCAAGGCCACACCACCAGACCCAAAGAGATTCCAGACCTTGAAGAACACCAGGGGCTGATCCCGACGGTGCATCGCATCACGCTCGACCAGCCCGCGGACGAATTCACCATGACCGTCAACTACGCCGGCAGACTCTACCAGGACCCTTCCGCCGGCGAGAAACGCGGCGAGATCCACAACTTCACCATGTCCGCCCACGTGGGCACTAACGGAATCTACCTGAGCGATGAGGGCGGTTGGTACCCCACACCGGTTCTGCCCGAGGATGCCGCGCCGGAGAACGCGCTGGCTGACTATTCGCTGGTCGTTGACCGGGTTCCGGGTGTGGAATTCGTTGCCGGTCTGGAGCACGAGGCGGACTCGGGTAGAGACGGCGCGCATTATTGGAAGTCCGCACGCCCGCTGAACGGAGTCGCCCTGACCGGCGGCAACCGGGTGCGCGTGTCCGCTGAACATGACGGCATCGGGATTCATGCCGTGGTCAGTCCGAACAAGAAGGTTCTCGGGGAGGACCTGATCGACTGCGCCAAGCAGTGCTACGACCGTTACGTGCCGTTGCTAGGCCCCTACCCGTACCGCGAGTTCACCGTGCTGGAGAGCTTCTTCAGCTCCGGCTTTGCGTTTCCCGGATTCACGCAGTTTACGCCGGTCTTGATCGGCCGGAAGAAGATGTACTGGAGGCACGGCTTTCTCGATCACGAGTTTGTGCACAACTGGTTCGGTAACGGTATTTACGTCGATCCCAACGACGGCAATTGGTGCGAGGCGCTGACCAGCTACTGCACCAACCTGTCCGGCTACGATCTCGACGGCGACACCGCCGGGGCACGCCGCCAGCGCCGCAACCGGTGCCACTTCCTCAGCCGCCTCAAACCCGAGAAGGACAAACCCCTGGGCACCTTCGACCTCAAGGACGGCGCGGTGCGGAGCATCGGCTACGACAAAGGCTGCATGATGTTCCACATGTTGGCCTGGAAGATCGGGCACGAGGCGTTCTGGGCCGGAGTGAGGCGCTTTACCACCGAGTACATGGGCAAGTTCGCCAACTGGGACGACATCCAGGCCTGCTTCGCCGCCGAGACCGATCAGAACCTGGACGGGTTCTTCGAGCAGTGGGTGCGCAAGAGCGGTACGCCGCAACTCGAAATCCGCTCCGCCGTGCACGAGGCGGACGTCGGGGCCCTCGAACTGCTCATCACCCAAGGCGAAACCGAGTTCGCTCTCGACGTGCCGATACGCGTCTACCGGGACGAACACAAGTACCACGATGTTCTGGTGCCAATCACCTCGCGCGAGGAAACCGTGCGGTTGCCCATCGACCCCGCTCCCGCTTACGTCGAGTTGGACCCCGACTATCACGTGTTTCGCAAGGTGCCCGCGGACCAGATCCTGCCCACCAGCGGCCTGACGCGCCACGGCAAGAAACTGGTCATCGTTCAGCCGGACGGCGAGTTGTGGGGGAACTACGCACTGGTGGCCTCGGACTTCGAGGAGGGCAACGAGGCCGAGAACACGACGACCACCACCGTCTCCGAAATGACGAGCGAAGCACTCGAGGACACCGGGGTGTTGATTCTGGGCGACGCCGTGCGGCACCCGCAGGTTCAGGAACTGCTCGCCCGTGCCGCCTGTCCCGTGTCATGGGAGGAGTCCGGGTTCCGCATCGGCGAAGACACCTACGACCAGCCCGGCCAAGCCGTTTTCGTCACCATGCGGCACCCCGACGACCCGAAGCGGGGCGTCACCGTCTATTACGGCAATGACGAGCGTGCCCTGGCTAACGCGCGTATTCTCAGCCACTACTCGAACAGCCTGCTGATCTTTGGCACGTCGGCCGAAATG
>JAUWNF010000046.1 GCA_030612785.1 Phycisphaerales bacterium | reverse complement strand
CGAGAAAAACCCCCTCCTCCAAGCCCCCGACGCCCTTCCCCGCCAAGAGGACGACGCCGGGCGCGGCGATCGGTTGTGAAGGTGTCGCGGCCGGCGTCTCGCAGGCCGAGGGGACGGCCGGCGAGACGCCGGCCGCTACATTCGAGTTAGAACTCAGCACTCTCATGAACGGGCGATCGCGAGCTTTGGACAATCCGATGAACTGGTCGTTCGGGGTCGGACGACTCTTTCAGATCAACCTTCGCGTCCACGTGCTGTTCGTGTTCGGTGCAATCATCGTGCTGGCCCGGAGCCTGGGAGAGAGTGGTGGCGGGCTGGCCGACGGTGCGATTCAGATCGCGCTGTTGTTCTTGATAGTCTTGATCCATGAATTCGGTCATTGTTTCGGATGCCGCTCCGCCGGCGGCGAAGCCACCGAGATTCTCATGTGGCCGCTGGGCGGTCTGGCCTACGTCGCCCCACCACACAATTGGCGGGCACACCTGGCAACCACGGTTGCGGGCCCCGCGGTGAACGTGGTGTTCTGCCTGCTCACCGCCGTCGTGCTGGTCGCCTGGACCGGGTCGATCGCAGCCGTACCGTGGAACCCGCTCAATCCGTTTCGCCCCCTTGCCTTTGACGGTTTCAGTCTGAGCGCGTGGTCCGTGCAATACTGGCTGGTGGTCTTCTTCGGGTTGAACTACATGCTCCTGTTGTTCAATCTGCTACCGGTTTATCCGCTGGACGGCGGGCGGGCACTGCAAAACCTCCTCTGGCCTCGCATGGGCTTCGGCCGATCGACCTCACTCGCCTCGGGGATCGGCATGGTGGGTGCGATCGTATTCGGCTTGGCCGGTGTCCTGACGGAGCATTACTTGCTGCTGTTCATCGCCGTCTTCGGATACATGACCTGCTGGCAGCAACGCCGCCAGTTGCAGATGATGGGCGAGATGGAAACCGGGCCGTTCGGGTACGACTTCTCCCAGGGTTACACCTCGCTGGAACAGGCAAACGGAGCTTCGCCCAAAGAGCCTGGCTTCCTCGAGCGGCGCCGTATGCAGAAGGAAGCCCGCCGCCGGGCCCGCGCCCAACGCGAAGCCGAGGAGCGCGCCGCCCGCTTGGACCAGGTCTTGACCAAGGTTCGCGAGCACGGCTTGGCATCCCTCACCTCGGGCGAGCGTCGCTTCCTCGAAGAAGAGACCCAGCGCCGCCAAGCCACCGAAAACCGCTGACCCATCGGATCTACGCGTAGCAGGATTCCGCTTCCTGGTTCGCTCCCTCGCCAGACTATCGTTTTGCCTAGGTTCTGACAACCCGGTTCTTGTAGCGGCCTGCGTCTCGCAGGCCGACGGCCGCTACAGAAGTTGTCAGACAGAGCCTGGTCCCTTCCTTGCAAAGCGTCGCCGGCCGCTAGACAATTACTCAACGCCACAACGCCGAAATACTCAGCAAAAACGAGACCGGGTGTCGCGACAGTCTGATCAGTGAGCGGGAAGATACTACGGAAGGTGTTCATGGTCGTCGGGTCCACGATTTCGATGTTGCACCCCGGCCTGGCGCTTGCGGGACTGGCAGCGGGGCTGATCCCGCTGATTATTCATCTGATCAACCGCCGACGTCACCGCCGGGTGGACTGGGCCGCGATGGCGTTTCTGCTCACCGCTGCCCGGCGGCGGTCGCGGCGCATGCGCTTGGAGCAATGGCTCCTGTTCGCGGTTCGCGTCCTGGTGATCGTGCTGCTTGGTCTGGTGGTAGCGCGCCCCTACGTCAGCGCGTCGCGGTTTCTTCCGGTGGGGCGGTCCCACTTTCACCGCGTCATCCTACTTGACAACAGTGGGTCGATGGGGGCCTCGACAGGCGATGAGGACCTAGGGGCCGCGCGGGTTCAAGCCCGCGGGTCGGTGTACGACTTGGCGCGCGAGGTCGTGGGGGGGTTGCTCGATTCCTTCTCAAAAACCGATGAGGTCAGCATTGTGTCATTAGCCGCTCCCGCCTCGGCGGTGATTGACTACCCTTCGCTCGACCGCCGCCGGATTCGCCAGGCGTTGGCCAACCTCCCGCTGACGCAGCGCGCCACCGACTTGACCGGCGGGCTGGACCGGGCGCTGGACCTGTTGAAGAAGTCGTCCGCCGCCCCGGACAACCGGTGCGTGTACGTGATCTCTGATATGGCCGGTGGTGCGTGGTCGGGGGGGAGTGGAGCAAGCGACGGAGGGAAAGACCGCTCTTTTGCGGTCGCGGCTCGTAAGGTTGCGGAGCAAGCCGCTTTGGTACTGGTTCCGCTGGGCGACCCGCCGGCGACCAATGTGGGTATCTCGCGTCTGGCGCTCGGATCTACGGTGACGGCGCCGCGCATCCCGCTGCGTTTCACCGCGGAAGTGATCAACTACGGCGTCACCGACGTGCGCGACGCGGTGCTACAGATTCATCGGGACCAGCGTGTTGAACGGCGCATTGCCCTGCCCACCTTGGAGCCGGGGCAGGTGGAGACGGTGACCTTCTCGATGGTCTTCGATTCGGCAGGCTTCCACGCGGTGCGCGCCTGCCTGGACGCCGGTCCCGCCGATCGGCTGGCGCTGGACAACGACCGTTTGCTCGCCCTGGAGGTGACCGAGTCCTTGGACGTGCTGGTGGTGGACGGGGCCCCCGGAAAAACGCGCCTGTCCGGCCAGGCGGGCTATCTGCTGACGGCTTTGAACCCGTGGCCCGGGTCTCGAAGTGACAGTATTGTGTCTCCCAAGGCGATCTCCGACCTGGAACTCGGCGGGGAGATCCTTTCCGCCTATCAGGTTGTGGTTTTATGCAACGTGGAACGTATCGACGAGGATATCTGGCAACGCCTGCGGACGTATGTGGAGCACGGCGGCGGGCTACTCGTGTTCGCGGGCGAGGCGGTCAACCTCGACCACTATAACCGGTTCGGGCACGCCGCCGGAGAGGGCATCCTGCCGGGCAAGTTGAAACCGGCGCAAGGCGGGATCGGGCGGACCGGTCCCGCCCAGACCGCACTCGGCTTTGCCAAAGACGAGATCGTACACCCGGTGTTGGCGGACTTCGAAAGGGTGGCGACCAGCGGGGTGTTTATGGCCCGCGTCGAGCGGCGCATGCCCATCGAACTAAACGACCCGGCGGCCGAGGTCGTACTCCGCTACACCGACCAAGTGCCGGCCATCGTGATCCGTCAACGAGGCGCCGGGCGCAGTTGCTTCGTGACCACCAGCGCTGACATGGCCTGGAACAACCTGCCGGCCAAGGGCGATTACGTCTCGTTGATGATGAATCTGGTCACCTATCTCGCCCAACCACAAGCCCACAGTCGTAATATCGAAGTGGGCCGGCCGATCGTGCGCCGCCTCGCGCCCGGCGAATCGTCCATGTCGTTTCGCGTGCGCCTCCCCAGCGGGGATACGGCGGACGCGTCGTTGGCGGTCGTCCCCCCACGGCGGACCGCTGACGAAGGAGGGTTTGAACTTCGCTATGCCGACACGGAACGGGCGGGTCTGTACACCACGCTGGTCGGCAGCGCCGCGCAAACAGTGGCGGTGAATCCGCCGCCGGCCGAGAGCGACCTCAAACCCACCGACCAGTCCGCGCTCGCCAAGGCGCTCGACGTTCCGTTTACGTACGTAAGTGACCCGGAAGAACTCACCGCCCAGGCGCGCACGCCCGGCGCACGCGAACTCGGACCGGGGATTGCTTACGCCGTGCTGATCCTGCTGATGTGCGAAACGTGGCTGGCGATGCGCCATGGACATGGGCGTGACCAAGGACGCGGGGGGCGCAAACCGGGCGTCCCCCCGGGACTCAGCACTCAGGACTCAGCACTCAGGACGGCCCGCCCATGACGCCTGACCGGTCCATCATGGTTCGCACAGCGGAATGGCTGCTGGGTCTCGACCAGATTCGGTTGGGGCATGACGCACCGGTCTTTCTGCGGTGGAATTCACCTTATCCCGGGTGGCTGATTTTGGCACTCAGTCTGGTGGTGTTGGTGCTTATCACCCTGGCGTACCAGCGCGAACCGGGCCGCTCGAGCCGCCGTATCCTGCTGGCGACCCTGCGGGGGGCGCTCATCGGCCTGGTCGTCGCGATGCTTTGTCGGCCGGTGTTGATCCTCCAGCGCAATCGGGTGTCACCTTCGCACGTGGCCCTGCTGATCGACACGTCCGCCAGCATGGCGCAGACCGACCGGTACATCGATTCCACGCTGGCCAACGGGGTTAGGCGCGGCGCGCGCCTGGCGGATGGTGAGGCCGCTTCACAAATCAGTCGCCTGGAGCTCGTTCGCCGGGCGCTGACCGCGGATGACGCCGAAGCCCTGCGCGCATTGCTCAGGCATAACCACCTGCGGACTTACCACTTCTCCGGGCAGGCCAAACCGCTGGGCACGGCCGCGGACCCCGCGGACCTCGAGGCGGTCCTGTCGCAATTGAACGGGCTGTCCGCCGAGGGCACGACCACCAATCTGGCCCGCAGTTTGGAGGGGGTACTTCGCCGAACCGAAGGCGGTCGCCTGGCGGCGGTGATTCTGGCCGGCGACGGCCGGAGCACGGAACCCACCACGCTCGCCGGAGCACTCGTGGTGGCGAAGGCGCAGCAGGTGCCGATCTATCCGCTGATGGTCGGTTCGCCGCTTCCGCCGCGCGACGTCGGGATCGGCGCGCTTACGTGGGACGGCAACGTGTTCGCCAAGGACATCTTCGCCGTTCACGTCCGGCTCGAAGCGACGGGCCTGGCGTCGCCAACGCCGGTCACGGTTCAACTGGTGGAAGAAGGCCGGAACCGGGTGGTGGCCGCCGAGACTGTCGAAGTGGGTGGAGCCGTAGCCTCGAAGGAGATCGAGCTGCGCACCAAGCCGGCGCGCGCGGGTCTCCTGCGATATCGTGTCGAAGTGCTGTCCGTCGACGGCGACGCGGACGCCGCGAACGACATCGACGTGGTGGACGTGTGGGTTCGAGATCGACCGACGCGCGTTCTGTATGTGGAGCAACTGCCGCGATTCGAGTACCGCTACCTCAAGAATGCCTTGGTCCGCGAGGATACCATGCGGGCCAGTGTCCTGCTGCTCGCCGCCGACGCCGAGTTCGCCCAAGAAGGGACCGCCCCCATCCGCCGCTTCCCCGAGACCCCCGAGGAACTCGAAGAATACGACGTGGTGCTGTTCGGCGACGTCGATCCGACCGGTGACTGGCTGACGGGGACGCAGGCCCGGATGCTGGTCGATTTTGTGGGACGGCACGGCGGCGGGTTTGGGCTTATCGCGGGCGAACGAAACGTCCCGCAGCGCTTTCGCGGAACGGTACTGGAAAAGCTCATCCCCGTACACATCGATCCGGACTTTCTGGGCAGTTACGCCACAACTTTGACTACCGTGTTCGCCCCACGTTTGACCCCCGAAGGGCGGCGCAGCCGGCTGTTTCGTTTCGACGTTGGGGGTTCGCCGCCCAAAGGCCACGAATCCTGGCCTGAGGGTGAGGAGGCGTCGATAGTGCGGTCGCTTCCCGGATGGTACTGGTTTGCCCGCACACGGGGGCCCAGACCCGGCGCGGAAGTCCTCCTGGAGCACCCTACCGAGCAAGCCGACGACGGCCCGATGCCACTGGTGGTCGCCGGTCGCTACGGCGCAGGCAAAGTGCTGTTCCATGCCTCGGATGACACCTGGCGCTGGCGCCGCGGGACTGGCGGGTTGATCTACGACGGGTACTGGATTCAGGTGATCCGCGCGCTCAGCCCCGCGCACGCGGCGGACGCCGAGCACCGGTTGGTGATCCGACCGAGCAAACGCCGATATCATTTCGGGGAGCGCGTGGACGTGCAGGTGCGGATCACCGACCCCGAGCTGTTGCCCGGGGTCGAAGAGCAGGTGCGCCTGACGGTGCACGACGAGGATGGTCAGCCGGTGGCGCACGTGGACGGCAAGCGTTTGAGTGGGGCTTCCCCGCTCTATGAGGGTTCGTTCATTCCACCGGGACCGGGGACGTTTTCTTTCAGCGTTGACGGCCTGACCCCGGTGGAACCGGCCTTCCAGCCGGTTGGAGCGGCACCGTCGATCCGCGTGGAACAGGCCTCGTTGGAATTCCGCCGCCCCGAGGCGGATCACGCTATCCTGGAACGCATCGCCGCGGAAACCGGAGGCGAGCTGGTGGCCCTGGATCGCTTGACGGAGGTTTTCGGCCAGGTGCGCGACCGCAGCGTGCGGATACCCGACGACGTGAGTGAGCCGCTGTGGGATTCCCGGCTGGCCTTTATCCTGTTCGCGATGTTGCTTACCTCGGAGTGGATTCTGCGTAAGGCGCATGGAATGATCTAATGGGGAATGGAGAACAGGCAAGATGGGTGTGTCGGCGGTGCGGCACCGGCCAGGAATGACCGCACCAGTAATAGCCATAAGGACACGCGTTGGTGAGCGATTCTGACATACTGCGGCGCTTGAGAAGGATACGCACTACCATAAGGCGGCGCCTGGTACTGTATGGATTGTGCGCCACCGCAAGCGGCGGGCTGTCGGGGTTCATTCTGATCGTTTTCTTCGACTGGTGGTTGTGGTTGCCCTCCGTCCTCCGGCTTGCGATCGGCGTGTCTTTCGTACTGGCGTGTATCGCGTTGATCCTGCACTGGGTCGTCCGCCCGCTACGTGTCCGTATTGCGCTGAGCGCGCTGACCGGCAACCTCGAACGATACTTCCCCAGCCTCGGCGACGCGCTGACCAGCACGGTGAGTTTTTTGGAAGCCGGTGAGGTCACCGCTCCGTGCCCCCCACAAGGGCGGGAGGGATGGAGCACCTTCGGGTCGGAGGCCATGATCCGGCGGATGATCGACAACACCTCTCGAATAGTGCAGCCGATACCGTTGGAGAATGCCTTGACGCGTAGGCCCCTCGCCCGGGGTGCGCTGATCGTTCTGTTAGCGGCGGCTGGGGCGGCGATGCTCGCCTGGGCGGCGCCCGGTTGGTGTGCAACCGGGTTGGCTCGCTTTGTCGCACCCTTCGGCGCCCGCGAGTGGCCGCGCAAAGTTGACATTCAGCCTCTACCAAGTGCCACCAAAGTGGCAGTCGGTGACGCGCTGTTGGTGCGCATGCGGATCACCTGGGGAATGGATGAGGACCTTCGCGGAATCGTGCGCGTCCGGGACGTTGATGGAGACGTCAGCACGTTCACCATGCAGCGCGAGCCACCGGCCGACTTCTACTGCACTATCGATGCGCTCGTCGGCGATCTGGTTTACTGGTTCGAGGCGGGCGATGCCAGCACCGCGGACACGCCGTGTCGGGTCACGGTGGTGAAGCCTCCGACCGTCCTTGAGGCGGGCGTGCGGGTGGTCGCACCCGCCTATGTGCAACCGCGCGCCCCGGAGGAACGAGACCTGGCGGGCGGTGAAGTCCGCGCGGTCGTGGGCAGTGCGCTGACCGTCTCGGTTCGCTCCAGCAAACCTGTGGGCATCGACGGTGAGGGGCGGCCTAACGCCTACCTGGAGTTCGACGGCGCACCGGCCGTTCGGCTAGAGCTGGAAAACCACGATCCGACTCGTCTAACCGGTTCATTCGAACTGCGCCAGAGCGACACGTTTAGAATCGTGCTCAAAGACCGGGACGGTTTCGAGAACGACTCGCGGCGGAACCACCGGGTGATTGCCACGCCGGACGAACCTCCCGCAGTGACGGTGGTGGAACCATCGGCGGTAACCGAAATCGCTCCGAGCGGATCGGTCACCCTCGTCGCTCGCGCCGAGGACGACTTTGGTATTCGGGAGGTCCGGTTGACCGGTGAGCTGCTCAATCGTTCGGCACCGATCGATCTGCCTCTGGCCGACAATCCGCCGGTTAGCGCGAGGGGTTCGGGCCTGATCGCCGAACTCCGCCACGTGTGGGAACTCGCCCCGCTCGAACTCGCTGCCGGCGACGTGCTGGTTTACCGGCTGGCAGTCACCGACAATTACGCCTACCAGGGCGCGCCGGGGCAGTCCACGACCTCACCGCCGCTGCGTCTGAAGGTTATCGCCAAGACGGAATTGGAGAACCGTCTGCGCGACGAGTTCGCTCTGCTCGAAGCCCGCATACGGCGGGCCCTGCTGGACCAGGAGGCGTTGGGCGATGAACTTGACTCGCTGGCCGAAACGAGCGGTGCTCCCGCCGCCGAGCCGGGCGATTCCTCAGCCCCGTCCATGACCCGCGGGCTGGAACCCGCGCGGCGCATGGGGCGGCGGCAACTCCGGTTGGCCGACCAACTCCGGCGCCTCGGCGAGCGCTTCCAGCGGATCGGCGAACGCGCGCGTCTGAACGATGCTTTCGACGAACGGACTCGACGGCAAGTGGACGAGGTAACCAGGCAACTCCGCCGGACCGCGTCGGGCAGTATGACCCAAGCGGCCCAGGCACTCGAGCGTTTGGCTGAGCAGGTGTCGTACAGCGCAAGCGAGCGGCTCGCCGCCGCGCGGTCGGCCCAGGCGGCCGCCGTCGACGAACTTCAACGGGTCCTCCGCTGGGTAGGGCGATGGGGAGACTTCCAGGAGGTGGTGGCCAAGGCCCGCGATCTGCTCGACCGCCAGCAACAGGTGCGTGCCGCCGCCCTGCGGCAGGGGCGCGATGCGGTTGGTAAGCCCTTCGCCGCGCTGACTGACGAGCAGCAGACCCACCTCAGGCACGTCGTTCGCCGGGAGAGGCAACTGGCGCGGGAGATGGACGAGTGGATGCAAAAGGGCCGCTCGCTGATCCAGCGCGCACAGACCAGGGACCCCGCGGCGGGCGAGGCGCTGCAAGGTGCTCTCCGGGCGGCCGTCGCCCATCGCGTGTTGGCGCGCATGGAGCAAGCCGCGGCGGCGTTGGCCGACAACCGCACGGCCGCCGCGTCGCTCGAACAACGTGCCGTCGAATCAGGTCTGACTAAAGTGCTCGCCGTGCTGGAAGCCCGCCAACTGCGTGAACTGGCGGAACTGCACAAATCGGTCGAGCGCATGCTGGACGCGGTCGCGGAACTTTTGCGCAGGCAGGAGGAGCTTCTGGGTGCCGTCGAGGAGGCGGTGGGATTGGCTTCTCCGCCGGCCGAACTCGAATCCGCCGCGGACGCCTTCGCCGCCCTGGCCGATGAGCAGCGCGCCCTGCGGCGCAACACCGGGCAACTGGGCGAGGAGATCGGCGCTTCGCCTCCCGCCGCCAGAGCGGGCGCGGCGGTGAAGAGAGCGGTCGCGCCGATGGAACGCGCCGAGCGGAAACTGCGCGCCACCACCAGGGCCGGCGTCGTCACCGACCAGGGTGAGGCTGTCGCATCGTTGCGCGCGGCGCTCGAGGAACTGCAGTTGCTTGCCGCTCAGACCGAGCACCGGATCATGCAGAACACGCTCGCCCAGACGCGCCACAAGCTGGAAGACATTCGCGATCGGCAGGAAGAGGTCAACGGAGCGTCCGGCGAACTGGTGAACGCCATGGTCGGGCGTCGCCGGCTGAGCCGCGCCGCCGCCCGCCGCGCCACGCGCCTGGCCGCCAAGCAGGCCGACATTCGCGAGGAAACCGCGGCGGTCCGCAGCGAACTGGACAGCGTCGTAGTCTATACTTGGGTGCTGGACCGCGTCGGCGAAACGATGGGCCAAGCCCGCGCCGCATTGGCGGAGCGACGGCTCGACGACGTGCTGGTGGACAACCAGCAGCGCATCGTGAGCGAGTTGAGCAGGCTTATCGACGCCCTCGCGTCGATCGAGGAACTGCCTCCGCCCGACGAGTTTGTCGACGGTGCCGGGGGAGGCGGCGGCGACGCGGTCGCAAGGAATCAGCCGCCCGTGCCCCCCGTCGCGGAACTGATCGTCATCAGGACCATGCAGGCGGCGCTCAATGAAAAGACTGCCCAGATGCACGCGAGCCTTGCCGGGGCGGAGCCTACCGAAGAGGACCTCCGCCGGGCTCGAACCTTGGGGCGAGAACAAGAGCAATTGCGCACGTTGACCAAGCGGGTGACCCGCAAGGCCCGCACCGGGGATTAGAAGGAACCGAACCGCGACCGTGAGGGAGCGGAAACGAGAAGAGACGCCGAGACGAACAAGCAGGCAAACGGTGCAACCATGAGACAAGTAGTCGTACTGCTAATCTGGGTCCTCGGAATCGCCTGCCTTTTGTCGGCAGGGGCGGTGTACGCCGATCCCCCGAGTTCGCCACCTGACGCGGACGAACGGCGCGACGACGACCTTTCGAAGCGGCTGATCCGCAAGGCGGCCACCGGTACGGACGCGGACATCATGAGCCAAGTAACATCGCTCATGTCCGATGCGGAGCGTCGGCTGGTGCGGGACCTGGACCCCGGACCGCAGACGCAGGCCGCTCAAGAACACGTTCTCCAACGACTCGACGATGCCATTAAAATGGCACTCCAGCAGCGCTCCACCTCGCGCAGCCGGCAGGTTTACAAGGGCGAGCGGCGTGCCCTGCCGGAGGAGCCTTCGGATGAGCGGGACGGAAAGAAAGGCACGGGCGCCGAAGGTGGGGGCGACCCGGGCAAATCCGTGGACACCGGGAGCGAACCCGGCGCGGAGCAGAGGCGCCGCGGGCCGTTCCGCGAAGCGCGCCGCGGTTGGGGGCATCTGCCCCAGCGCGACCGCGATGAACTCCTGCAGGGAATCGAGGAGGAGTTCATCGAGCGATACCGGTCGCAAATCGAGCAGTATTACCGGGCGCTAACCGAGAGCGAAGAAGACCGATGACGTGTACGGTTCTGACAGTCTTGTGCTTGGTGCTGTGCGGGCACGGGGCACCCGATCTCTGCGGAGATATGGGCGGGGCGATCATTGCCGTCCCCGCGCTTGAAGGGCTTGTCGATTTAGTCTGTAGCGTCGCCCCTTGTGGGCGGCGCATCATCGTTTTTCGTCACCCACAAGGGGTGACGCCACCTTCGGGAGTGTCTCGTCACCCACAAGGGGTGACGCTACATTTGGTAACATCACGAGCAACTGAATCGACAAGCCCCGAAGGAATGGGTGACCCCGGCGTCCCGACTACCGCCGCCACCGGCGAACTTCCCCCGGCTACCCAACTCGCCATCGCCAAGGGCCTGGCGTGGCTGGCGGCCCGGCAGGGACAGGACGGCTCCTTCGGCGGAAGGTCGCACTACGGTCGGCACGTGGGCATCACCGGACTGGCGGGCATGGCGTTCCTCTCGGACGGCAACGTACCCGGTCGCGGTCGCTACGGCGCCACCGTCGAGGGATGCGTCCGATTCGTGCTGGACAATCGCTCGGAGAGCGGCCTGCTCGCGGCGGAGACCTCACACGGGCCGATGTACGGACACGGTTTCGCCACCCTGTTCCTGGCGGAAGTCTATGGCATGACCCGCGACGAGCGGATCGGCGAGGCGCTCCGCAAGGCCGTCCGCCTGATCGTGGCCACCCAGAACGCCGAAGGCGGCTGGCGGTATCAGCCGGTGCGGGCGGACGCCGACTTGTCGGTCACCATCTGCGAAATCATGGCCTTGCGCGCCGCTCGCAATGCCGGGATCTTTGTGGAGAAGTCCACGATCGACAAGGCTACCTCGTACGTCAAGAAGAGTCAGAACCCCGACGGCGGGTTTCGCTACATGCTGACCACGGGGGGCTCGGCCTTCGCGCGCTCCGCCGCCGGCGTAGCCGCCCTGCAATACGCCGGGATTTACCAGGGAGAAGAACTCGAACGCGGACTGGAATACGTGTTGAGGTTTCGCCCGCCGGTGGAGCAGCACGTGGGGCATTATTTCTACGGCCACTACTACGCGGCCCAGGCCATGCTCCTGGCGGGCGAAGATCACTGGCGGGAATGGTTTCCCGCCATCCGCGACGAATTGCTCCGGGAGCAGGCGCCGGAGGGTTGCTGGCAGGGGCAGGCGGGCACCGAATATGGAACCGCCATGGCTTTGATCATTCTCCAGATGCCGAACCGCCTGCTGCCCATTTTTCAGAAGTAGGACAATGTTTGCAGCGCTCGTCTCACGCAGTGTCGTTCTCCCCGAAAGCGCTCCGCCTGCGCGCGCCGGGCTCGTGCCGTTTTTGGTCGGAGACTTCCGTCCTGTGTGTAGCGGCCGGCGTCCCCGCCGGCCGTTCGGCCTGCGGGACGCAGGCCGCTACGAGACCACGGGACCGAAGACGGCCCTACACCCGGAATCTGTGCGG
>JAUWNF010000675.1 GCA_030612785.1 Phycisphaerales bacterium | reverse complement strand
CCCGGGCCCGAGCAAGGGTAACGCGCTCCCGTCGGCCGCCATCCTCGGAGACGAATTCACAGAGCGCCCCGGGCCAACTCCAGAGCCCGCGGATCCGATTGGCCAACACCTCTGCCGGTTGGCTGAAGTCAATATGACCGTCCTGCTTGGTCAGTTTCGGAGCCTTGGTAACTTGCTCGGCATCCTGCGGCTGACCGGCAGGGATTTTGCCGTGGGCGTAGAGGTCCAGTGCGTCCGCCACGGCGTCGGGACCGATCTGGGCCAGGCGGTCGTGGAGTTCCGCGGCGGTTTCCTCGGGCTTGAGGTAGGTCCAGCGGGTGGTGAGGATCGGTCCGGCGTCCATGCGGTTCGAGAGGCGAAAGACGGTGACGCCGCTCCGCTCCTCCCCTTGCATGACCGCCCACTGGTAGGGAGCGGCCCCGCGAAACCTGGGCAGCAGCGAAGCGTGCAGGTTGACGCATCCCAGCGTAAAGGCCTCGAGCAACGGGTCACCTAGCTTTTGCCCAAATGCCACCACCAGGCCCAGCGGCACACCGTAGGCGGCGATCCGCGCGACCATCGCCGGGTCGTTCACGTCCTGGGCTTCGATGACTTCACAGCCCAACTCGAGCGCGCACTCCTTCGCCGGAGTGGGGGTGGTTTGCCGTCCCCGACCGCGGGCGCGGTCCGGCTGGGTAACTACGCACGCGATCTCGTGCTGCCCCCCCCCGTGCAGGGAACGAAGCGTGGGGACGGCGAACTCGCCAGTTGCCAGGACAATTAGTCTCACGGAGCTAATCCTACCTCCTGTTTCGCGCCCGGTATCTTTCTTTGAGATGCTTGAGGATGCGGCGGTTGGCCAGTTCGGCGGACGTGGGCATGTTGTCAACGATCGTGCGCCCGTCCAGGTGGTCGTTCTCGTGCTGGCACACGCGGGCCTCGAGCTCCGTTCCGCTGATGCGGAACTCCTTGCCCTCCGTGTCGTGCGCCCTCACGGTGACCGATTCGGCCCGCCGCATCGGGACGGTCACCTCGGGCAGTGAGAGGCATCCTTCGTCGGCCTCGACGCCGCCCTCCAGATCGGTCAGTTCGGGGTTTACGCATACCCGGTCATCCGCGGGGGTACCGGTCGTATTGTAGACAAACATGCGTATGGGGAGCCCGACCTGCGGAGCGGCCAGCCCCACCCCCTTGCCTGCGTGCATGAGTTCGAGCATACGGGCGGCCAAGGCTTGCAGCGAGGGCCCGAATTCCGTCACCGGCCCGCAATGCTCGCGCAGCACCGGATCGGGGTAGAAAACGATACGCAACTTGGCCAAATCCACATCTGACAACACGCAACCAATCTTCCATAACGACCAGCCGCAGCCCCCCGGCTGTGCCCTGATCCGTGGGATGCCCTCGACCTTGACACCCCCACAGCCTATGATACTATGGTGAGCTTAGGCGTTGTAAAGGTTTGATTTTAAGGGACTAACGCCTGCGGGGCCTTGTCGAGGCTACCATCACGCCACGGCGTCGCGCGCTTCCGCTGGAGCAAGAAGGGCGCGACGGCATTCGTATCAGAGAGCGGCACTCCAGATATTCTGAAGCTATGGCAAAAGGAAACAAATCCGAGGTATCTGGCGAGCCGCAGGATTCCAACGCCCGTCACACCACTTCGCAGGCGCAGCAGGCCAAAGCCCACAAGTGGTTCGAGCGCGCCAAGGAGCTCGCCGACAAGCGGAATTACGACTACGCCATCAAGTGCTTCGTCGACGGATTGGCCCTGTGGGCCGAAGCGGTGGAAGAGGCTCACGTGCCGCTTCGCGGAACGGCGATGGCCCGCTTGCACGGCGGTGGTAAGAAACCGGGCATGATGGACAGCGTCAAGTACTCGATGTCGCACAAAGACCCCGTCAAGGCAATGCTCAACGCCACTTGGTTGCTGGCCCACGACCCCATGAACGTCAATTACATGGAGGGGGTCTTCAAAAACGCTAACAAAGGGCGCTGCGACGATACCCTGATGTGGATCGGTCCGAT
>JAUWNF010000334.1 GCA_030612785.1 Phycisphaerales bacterium | reverse complement strand
TCCGGGCTCCGATCAGATGTACGGCAATCCGTGAGGTACGAGTACCGTAGACCACGCCCAATGCAACTGTGGGCCGAAAAATCAACCGCACCCCCGAATATGGCCACACCCGCGGCCCCGTGCAACCCCGCGCGGTTTGTGCTATCCTCTTGCCCAGCCGGTACCGCGGCTGCGGAGTGTCAACCCCGACTCTTGCCCGACAGAGGTGCTTCCATGATCGATCCGAGAATGACCAGGCTGGCGGATGTGCTGATCAACTACTCGACCGAGTTGAAACCGGGCGAGAGAATCCTGATCGAAGCGATCGACGCTCCCCACGAGATGACCTGCGAATTAGTGCGCCTGGCCCGCCAGGTCGGCGCCGAACCCCTGGTGACCCTCAAAAGCAACCGCGTGCTGCGCTCCCTGCTCACCCACGGCAGCGAGGAGCAGCTCAAGCTTATCGCCGAGGTCGAGGCCGCGCGTATGAAGCAGGTGCAGGCCTACATCGGTCTGCGCGGGACGCGGAACATCGCGGAGTTGAGCGACGTGCCGGATGACAAGATGAAGGCCTACCAGTCCATCTGGTGGCGCCCGGTCCACGGAGAGATTCGCGTGCGCGAAACCCGCTGGGTCGTGCTGCGCTATCCGAGCGAGCCCATGGCCCAGCAGGCCAAGATGAGCACCGAGGCCTTCGAGGATTTCTACTTCGAGGTGTGCACCATGGACTACCGCAAGATGAGCGCGGCGATGCAGCCGCTCCGGCAGCGCCTGGAGGCGGCGGACCGGGTCAAGCTCGTCGGACCGGGCACGGAGTTGGGCTTTTCCATCAAGGGGATACCGGCCGTCGCCTGCGACGGCAAGCTGAACATCCCCGATGGCGAGGTCTTCACCGCCCCGGTGCGCGATTCGGTCGACGGGGTGATCCAGTTCAACGCCCCCACTATCTACCAGGGTGTGCCCCACGAGAACATCCGGCTGGAGTTCAAACAGGGCAAGATCGTGGACGCCTCCAGTACCGACACGAAACACCTCAACACGGTGCTCGATTCCGACGAAGGGGCCCGCTACGTCGGCGAATTCGCCTTCGGGGTCAACCCCTACATCACCCGGCCGATGCTGGACACCCTCTTCGACGAGAAAATCGCCGGCTCGTTCCACTTTACCCCCGGATCGGCTTACGAGGACGAAGCCGACAACGGTAACCGCAGCCAGATTCACTGGGACATGGTCTGCCTGCAAACCAAAGACGCCGGCGGCGGTGAGATCTGGCTCGACGGCGAGCTCATCCGCAAGGACGGCCGATTCGTCCCTGACGATCTCAAACCACTCAACCCCGAGAACCTCAAGGGATAGCGTAACCGAGACGCGACCGTAAGGGAGCGTAATCGCACTTGGGGCGCAACCGGCTATCGATTCAATCTGTAGCGTCGCCCCTGGTGGGCGGCGCAGCCTTGTTTCTCGTCACCCACAAGGAGTGACGCTACACTGGGGATCACCCGCCGTCAGACTCTACACTTGGTCGATGACCTGGCGAATGCGCCGGACGAGTTCCTCCGTCGTCGCCGGGGTGTCCGCCTCGGCGATCACGCGCATGATCGGTTCGGTGTTCGAGGCGCGCACGTGGACCCAGCCCTCGGGCCAATCGATGCGCACCCCGTCGCCGTCGTCGCGCTTCTCGCGGGCGAACGTCTCTTTGACGGCCCCCAGGACCGCGCTGATTCGGGCGCGTTCACACTCGAACTTCTGCTTGACCATGTGGTAGTGGGGGATCTCCGCCACGACGCGCGACAGTGAGCGGCCATCGTCGGCCAGCAGTTGCAGCACCAGCGCCATGGCCACCAGGCTATCGCGAACGTACACCACCCGCGGATCAATGACGCCGCCATTGCCCTCGCCCCCCAGCACACAGTCGCGTTGTTTCATCACTTCGACAACGTTGGCTTCACCGACCGCCGAGCGGTGTGCCACGCAGTCGCCGCCCGCCCGCTCGGCAAGGGCGTCGATCATGCGCGAAGTAGACAGGTTGGCTGCCACGGGTCCGGGACGCACGGCGAACACGTGCCGGGCGGCGAGCGCCAGGGTGTATTCTTCCCCGATGTAACCGCCCGTCTCGTCGACGATAGCCAGACGGTCGGCGTCGGGGTCCTGGGCAAACCCCACGTCGGCCTTCGCCTCGGTCACGGACGCGCACAGGTCGCCGAGGTTTTCCGCCAGAGGCTCCGGCGGGTGCGGAAAACGTCCGGTGGGCTCCGCGTTGAGATGCGTCACTTTACAGCCGAGGGCGTCCAGCAACATGCGTCCCCCAACCCCGCCGGCCCCGCACACGCTGTCCAGCACCACGTGGAAACCTTTGCGGGAGATCGCCTCGGCGTTCACGATGCCCAGCACCTTGTCCACATGCCGGCGGTGCGTCGAGTCCTCGCGAGTAACGTGGCCGATCTGCTCTACTGATACGGGGACGAAATTCCTTGAGCGATACATCGCAATGATGTCGTTGGCTTCGTCTTTCGGTGGGGCGGCACCGTGGCGGGTGAGGAATTTGATGCCGTTCCAGTCGGTCGGATTGTGGCTGGCGGTGATCAGGATACCACCGTCGGCGCCGAGTTCGTTGACCATCAGCGCCGCTCCGGGCGTGCTGACGATGCCCAGCTCGATCACCTCACACCCGCCGGAGAGCAAACCGCTGAGCACGGCGGCGTGGACCATCGGGCCGCTCGGCCGCGAGTCGCGGGCCAGCACAACCTTGCCCCCCCCAACGTGCGCGGCAAAGGCGCAGCCCATATCCACCGCCAACTGCGGCGTCATGGTTTCACCAACAATACCGCGAATTCCCGATACACTAATCATCAAGCTCATGGTGTTGGCTCCCAAAACATCTGCCAGGAGTATGGCCGAGAAGCACCCGCGCTTCAAGGATCAAAGCGGCCAGGTGGCATACAACGCCCGATGCCGTGGCTCTTCCCAAGCGCTCGGGCTATGGCGATACTTACTCTACATGGATATCTCGATACGCACGTTCAATGAGCACGACGTCGCCTTCGCCCTGGCGCAGACCGAACGTGAGGGTTGGGACCCGACCGCCGAATTCTTCGGCACCTGCCGAGCTCACGATCCGGAGGGTTGCTTCATCGCCGAGGCTGCCGGACGGCGTGTGGGCATGGTGACCACCACGCGATATCGCCGTAGCGGGTGGATCGGCTGCCTCATTGTTCCACCCGAGCACCGCAGACAGGGCATCGGCCGACGCCTGATGAACCACGCGCTGGCCCACCATTCGAACCAGGGGATACACACGATACGCCTGGAGGCCGACCCGCCCGGAGTCAAGCTCTACCGCAGTCTCGGTTTCGTCGACGAGTTTGAGTCGTTGCGCTTCCGACTGCCCGCCGCGCCTCACTCAGGGTCAGGCGTGGGCGAACGAATCCCGCCGGATGATCTGCCGACGGTCGCGGCCTTCGACGCCGCGCAGTTCGGCGATGAACGAGAACGGCTGTTGAGGTTACTGTTTCGGCAAGCCAAGTCGAGGTACTGGGTCCGCCAAGAGGGAGAGATGCGCGGGTACGCCTTGGTGGTCCCGTCACGCGCGGGCATCCGTATCGGCCCGTGGGTCGCCGTGGACTACCACACCGCGGAGGAATTGCTGCAAGCGATTCTCGCGGACTGGTCCAACACAACCATGGTCCTCGGGGTCCCCGCCCCGAACCGCGACGCAACTTCTCTCTTTAAGTCGTACGCTTTCAAACGCACGGCCTCAACCATCCGGATGGTCCACGGCCGCAAGACCACCGTCGGCCAACCCGAGAACATCTTTGCTATCGCAAACGGAGCGCTGGGCTGAAGGGACCGTCGATTTATTGGGAACGGGTTTTGACATCAATTCCAGACTGAGGAGCTACACTGGGCAGCGGTCTGACCCATGGCCTGAGATCCAGCCTGCGCGCGATTGACACACGCCCGGCGGTATCGTAGTAAGTGAACCCGGTAGCGTTGGTCAACCGCTTCGAGAGGTACGGGGGCAGCCATGCGGAGGATGACGCGAAGACAGGCGGTGGGGACGATCATCCGTTCGGCCGGCGGGTTGGTGGTGGTGCGCTATCTGCCCGGCTGCGCAACGCAGGAGGGCGGCGGCACGGCAGACAACGGCAACGGTACCGAAGAGCCCGACTCCACGCTGCTTAGCATCGAAAGCATCGACCACGTCAAGGGAGACCCGGAAGCGCCGAACATCATCATCGAGTACGGCGATTTCGAGTGTTCCACCTGCGGCAGCTTCTTCCGCGAACACGAGCCGGCGGTGTTGTCCGAACTGGTCGAACCGGGTCTGGCGGCTTTCATCTTTCGCCACTTTCCGCAGCCGTCGATTCACCCCACCTCCCGCGGTGCCGCCATTGCTGCGGAATGCGCGCTGGACTTCTTCGAGTACCACGACCTTCTGTTTAACAGTCAAAACGACCAGGATGAGGAGGATGAGGAGGACGATGGGAGCGCTCTCGAACGTGACGCCTTGATCGGCTACGCGGAAGAAGTGGGTTTGAACGCGACCACCTTCGAGAACTGTCTGGAAAGCGGGGCCAAGGTGCCGCGCGTCGATCGCGACGGGGATTCGGGAACCCGTCTCGGCGTTGTGGAAACGCCTACCTTCTTCGTCAACGGCCGAATGCTCACCGGCGACCACACCTTGGAGGACTTCCAGACGCTGCTAGTTCAGTAGCGGCGGG
>JAUWNF010000187.1 GCA_030612785.1 Phycisphaerales bacterium | reverse complement strand
CCCGGGGCGGCCGTGCTTGCAAGAGGGCGGCGGCGGCGGTGATGATTTCGGCGGGTTCGGCCATCCGCCCGACACCAATGGTTCGGCAGGCTAACCACCCCTCGCCCGGCCCGACCACGTGAAAGCCGGCCTCGGTGAGCCGCGCCAAGTTCGATTGCACGAAGGTGTTCTCCCACATCCGGCCGTTCATGCTCGGCGCCAGTAGTGTCGGCCCGGGGGCACTGGCCAGCATCGTGCTCACCAGGTCGTCAGCAATGCCGGAGGCGATCTTGCCGATGATGTTTGCCGTCGCCGGGGCCACGATGCACAGGTCCGCCCGTTCGGTGACGTGGATGTGCTGGGCATCGTAGTCGGCCGTCGCCTGCCACAGGCTGGTCAGCACTTTCCGGGCGGAGAGGGACTGGAAGGTGGCGGGCCCCACAAGCTTGCGAGCCGCCTTGGTCATGGCCACAGTTACGCCCGCCCCACGCTGCACCAAACGGGAGACGACCGTGCAGACCTTGTAAGCGGCGATACCACCGCATACCGTGACGAGCACCTCATAGCCCGCCAGATCGCCGGGTTGGCCCGGTTCAGAGGTCGTCATCGAAATCGTCCTCGTTCGTCGGGGCTTTGGGCTTGATCTTGCCTTCCTCGATTTCGCGGACGACCAGTTCCATGAGGGTCAATCCTTTATCGTCGACCATCGGCCGCCCGCCGTGCAAGAGCTGCACGAGACGACGTTGAATCAGCGCGGTCAGTTGGAACCGACCGCCGAGCTGATCGATGATTTTATCGTTCTTCAAGGCTTGAATCATGCTTTCTTGCGCTCCTGTTCGATAATCTTCAGGATGTTCGTCACCGTGTCTTCCAGGTCGTCGTTCACCACAAAATACGAATAACAGCCCGAGTCGCGGGCGAAGCCGATTTCTCCGTCGGCAACCTCCAGACGCTTGCGCAGTTGCTCCTCGGACTCGGTGTTGCGTCCGGCGAGCCGGGCCTTGAGCGATTCCATTGTCGGCGGCAGCACGAAGATGCGGACCGAGTTGGGAACCCGCTGGGCCACCTGCACG
Organism: Phycisphaerales bacterium; assembly: GCA_030612785.1. GTDB lineage: Bacteria > Planctomycetota > Phycisphaerae > UBA1845 > UBA1845 > JAAEQG01. The sequence goes on along the minus strand of JAUWNF010000187.1, from coordinate 5,655 downwards.
CCACCCTGCACGTCGATTTCCATGACGACGTCGCACCCGCGGACCAGCGCCTGAGAGACCGGCTCCGCCGGCGTACCGTACGAATGTCCGAGGTACTCTGCGGTCTCCAGAAACGCTCCGGCGGTCTTACGCCGCGCGAACTCTTCCGAGGAAACGAAGTTGTAGTTCTTTCCCGCCGTTTCTTTCCCTCGCAGGGGGCGCGTGGTGGCCGACACACTCCACACCGCGTTGGGCAACCGCTCCAGCAAGGCATCGCAGATCGAGGTCTTACCCGCCCCCGAGGGACCGCTGATTACCACCAGTCTCGCTTTGGTGGCTTCCTTACGATCGCTCTTTTGGTCCGCTCCCTCACGGTCGCGGCTCGTCTTATCATCTGTCTCCGGCGCCGCGCCGGTCACCCTATTCGACATTCTGGACCTGCTCTTTCAGGCGGTCGATGAGCCCCTTGATCTCCACGACCTGACGCGCGATCTCGGCGTCATTACTCTTGCTTCCGACAGTGTTGGCTTCGCGCAGCATCTCCTGGGCGAGAAAGTCCAGTTTCCGCCCGGCGTGCTCCTTGCTCTGGCACAGTGTGCAAAACTGGTCCAGGTGAGAGGCGAGCCGGGTGAGTTCCTCGCTGATGTCGCAACGTTCCGCATAGATGGCCACTTCGCGGGCCAGTGCGTCCTTGTCCAACTCTATCTTCACCGCGCCCTCGTGCAACAGCGTCTGCACGCGGGTTTGCAAGCGTTCGTGATAGTCCTGAACCACATCGGGCGTTCGCTTGGCGATTTCGGCCAGATGTTCGCGGGCGCGCGCACAATGGGTCAGAAGGTCCTCACAGAGCGCTTCACCCTCTACCCGCCGCATGGTCACCACCTTGCCCAGAGCCTCCTCGATCAGTCCGCGGACGATCTCCCAGTACTTGTTGCGCAGGGCCTCGTCGAGGATAGGCGCCTGGCAGACGCCCGGCATCACCGCGACCGAACCGAGGTCGAGCGTGGCATGCACATCCGCGGGAAGATCGACCGCACAGATCTGGTCCACATAGTCTTGCAGAGCCACGGGATTGATCTTGTATTCCGCCGCGCCGTCGTTGCGCACACGAAGCACGCAATTGACGCTACCGCGCCCCAGGGAACCACGCAGCAACTTCTCCCCCTCACCATCAAAGAACTGCAAGTTCTCCGGCAGCTTGATCGACGCCTTGAAGTACCGACTGTTCAGACTGCGGATTTCCAGGGCGTAGGAGGTGCCATCCACGCAGGTCTGCGCATCTCCGTACCCGGTCATTGAGAGAATCATAGGCTATGGCGTCTCGCCACCCTCGGTCTGGGGTGTGTTTACCTCGCCACGTTCGGCCGCATCGGCCTTGGTGTCCGCGGCGCGCGGGGCCTCACCTGTCGGTTCCGCCGGCGTCGGTGCGGGTGCCGTGCCCTCGGTCGCGGGTGCGGGGGCACGCGACACCGGAGCGGGCGTCGGAAGGGGTGTTGGCGGAGGCGCGGGGGTTCGCACTGCGGGAGCGGGACCGGCCCCCGCGGGTAGAAACACGTAATTGCCCACGACATTGAGCAGCAGAAAGACGACTGCCAAGCCTACGGTGATTCCGGTGAACACATCGCCCGTCTTGGCCCCGAATGCGCTGCTGCCCCCCCCGCCGCCGAACGCACCGGCCAGCCCTTCGCCACGGCCACGTTGGATCAGTACGACCAGGATCAGAAGAATGCAGCTCGCCATAATGCCGACGAGCATAGCCCATTGCCAAAACGTCATCTTGGAGTGTCCCTCGAAAGTGCCTCGCGTACTAACATCGAGTTTGCAACGTCGCAGTTACGCTCCAAACCGCAACCCCGTAGTCTACACTGAATCAGCGGCGGCGCCCACGATAGCGAGGAAACTTTCCGCCCGCAAGCAGGCCCCGCCGACCAAGGCCCCGTCCACGTCCGGGCAGGTCATCAGGCTGGCGGCGTTGTCCGCCTTGACGCTCCCACCGTACAGAATCCGCAGGTTATCGGACGCTTCCCTACCCCAAATACCCATGGCCTTGGCACGCAAGAACGCGTGGACCGCTTGGGCCTGCTCCGGCGTGGCGGTCAGCCCGGTGCCGATGGCCCAAACCGGCTCGTACGCCAGAACCACCCGCCGGGGGTCCACGTCGTCGCCTAACGCCTCGGTGAACTGCTGCTCCACCACCGCCTCAGTGCGGTGGGCCTCACGCTGCTCCAGGGTCTCACCCAGGCAGTAGATCACGTCCACGCCGGCCGCCAACGCCACCCGGACCTTGCGATGCAAAAGATCGCCGAGTTCGCCGAGAACGTGGCGACGTTCCGAATGGCCGATGATGACGTAGCTACAGCCAGCGGCTTTGAGCATCACCGGAGAAATCTCTCCGGTGAAGGCGCCCTTTTCTTCACAGTACACGTTTTGCGCCCCGAGCTTGATGTCCGTACCCTCAAGCTCTGTGCTCAGCGGGTACAGCAGGGTGAACGGCGGACACACCAGCACCTCGACCTTCCCATCCGGAACGTGGCCGGCTTTGATGCCCGCAATCAACGTCCGGCCCTCCTCCAACGTGTTGTGCATCTTCCAATTGCCGGCGACCAAGGGTTTTCGCATGGGTAAGATTCCTTTGGATTGGGGAGTGCGTAACTCCAATTACTGAGGCGTTGTGTGGATAAACAATCTGCTCCCTCACCAGGCTGTCGATTTAATCGTCCATGGTGATCCCCAGTGTAGCGTCACCCCTTGTGGGTGACGAGAAACGAGGCTCTTGTTGGTGACGAGAAACGAGGCTGCGCCGCCCACAAGGGGCGACGCTACAGATTAAATCGACAGCCTCTCACGGGCGCGTCTCGGGTTTTTTCCCTTCATCGGTTGTTGGCAAGAGGTTTTAACTCATCCATCCGCCGTTTTCAACGCGGCGACGTTGTGCAGGGGCGTCGCCCCAACGGGTCACGCGGTGGTCGACGATCTCGGCCACTCGTTTCACTTGGTCCATCAGCTTGGCGAAGCGGGCGGGCAGCACCGCCTGGGGGCCGTCGCACATCGCTTTGTCCGGGCAACTGTGCACCTCGATGATCAGTCCGGCGGCACCGGCGCCGATGGCGGCCAACGCCAGCGCGGGGACCAGATCGCGCTTGCCGGCGGCGTGCGAAGGATCGACGAATACCGGAAGGTGAGATCGCTCCTGCACGACGGGAACGGCGGAGACGTCCAGCGTGAAGCGCGTCTCCTCGTTGAACGTGCGCATCCCCCGCTCGCAGAGAATCACGCGGTGGTTGCCCTGACTGAGCACGTACTCGGCGGACATGAGCCACTCGGTGATCGAGGCCGCCAACCCACGCTTGATGAACACCGGCTTGTGCGACTTGCCGACCTCCAGTAGGAGGTTGAAGTTCTGCATGTTGCGGGCACCGATCTGGAAGATGTCGGCGTACTCCGCGACGATACCCACATCCCGCGGGTCGGTTACCTCGGTGATGGTGGGCATCTCCAGTTTTTCACCGGCCTCCTTGAGCAATTCCAGACCCTCCTTGCCCATGCCCTGGTAGGAGTAGGGTGAGGAGCGGGGTTTGAAGGCTCCCCCGCGGAGAATGGAGGCCCCGGCCTCCTTGACCAACCCGCCGATCTCGAAAAGCATCTCGCGCCCTTCGATGGCGCACGGACCGGCGATGATGTTGACGTGGGGCCCACCGACGCGAATGCCCTTGATGTCGAGAATGGTGTCGGCCTCGTGGAACTCGCGCGAGGCGAGCTTGTAGGGCTGGGTAACGGCGATCACCCGATCGACGCCCTGCAACTGTTCAAGTTGCTGTATGATCGCCGGGCTCTTTCCGCCGGCCGCGCCGATGAGGGTGCGAAACTCCCCCCTCGAAATGTTTGGGGTCAGACCCAGTTCGCTGATCCGCTCGACGACCCCACCCACGTCGGTGTTGGTGGCGGTTGATCTCATAACCACGACAGTGTCCATGACCTCTATCTTACGCGCGCCTCTGGCCTGAGGGTAGCGCTGAAAGTGACAAAGCCTTTAGGGCCGGGGATAATCGGACCCGTGAAGCGAACGCAGATTCCGGCCATTGTGGGCCTGTTGGTGCTCTACGCGGTCGTGGCGATCGTGGGGATCGGGTGGGGTCTGCCCAGCACGGAGACCGATAAGCTCCTGTTCGGTGGCGGCACCGTCTGGTCGGGCGAACGGATCGCTCGGCTGAGCGGTGGGTCCGACCGCTTCAGCGACACACGCGGGGCCGACGTGGACGCCGATCCAGTGGTGTTCGCCGGCGACCAGCCGGTCGATTTGACGGCGACCGAGGCCGACGTGGCCGCCATTTATCGCCGCTATCGCCTGTTTACCCACCAGCCCGACGAGATGATCACCATGATGGCGCTGGCGAGCATGCGCCCTCGGGAACTGTACTTCGACCCCAAGCTTTACCAATACGGCGGGTTGTTCATCTATCCGGTGGGGGCAATGATTGGCCTCGGCGGTCGGGTCGGGCTGATCGAAGTCACTTCGGACCTGGTCTATTATCTGGACCACCCGGAGGAATTCGGCAAGTTCTACATCGCGGCCCGCGTATACGTCGCCCTGTGGGGTGCGCTGGGCGTGGTGTTGATCTGCGCCATCGCGTCTCGCTTGGGCGGGTTCAAGGCGGGAGTGATTGCCGCGCTGCTGTTCACGCTGATGCCGGTGGTGGTCTGCATGTCGCACGAAGCCAAGCCCCATTTGCCGGGGGCGGTGCTGATGCTGGCGGCGGTGTGGTGGGCGATGCGCTACGTCGAAGGCGGCCGAAGGCGCGACTGGGCTGGCATGTGCCTGGCGTGCGGAGCGGCGTTCGGCACGGTGCTGTCATCCCTGCCCATCTTCGTACTCATTCCCCTGGCGGAATGGATGCGCCGCGCCAGTTCATTCGCAGGCGATTCCCCATCCGAACGAGCCGCGGACTTGGGGCCGCGCGATCCATCGACCGGCGACGCTGGAATCCGCCCGAGTTGGCGCCGCATCCTGGGTGGGGCGGGGATCGGACTGGCAGTCTATCTCGCGACCAATCCGTATGTCCCCATCAACGTGTTCGTCAACCGGGAGGTACTGCGGAGCAACCTGGGCAACTCGACGGCGATGTACGAGATCGGCCGGCTGGGCGAGGGGTTAGTGCGCGTTCTCGAGTTGACCGTGGAAGGGGCGCGGCTGCCGGTGTTGCTCATTGGCGTGGCCGGGTTGGCGGTGGCCCTTCGCCGCCGCCGGTGGGACGTGCTGCCACTAGCGGTACCGGCGGGGTTGGTCTTCGTGCAGTTCGTACTGCTGGGGGCGGGCAAGCCGGCGGAGTACGGCCGCTTCGGAGTGTTTCCGGATACGGCCTTAGCTATCGCGGCGGCGTGTGTATTGGCCGGCCGAAGACGGCCGAAGCTCCGGGCGGTCGAGTTGATACCCGCCGCGCTGGTAGTGCTGACAACGGGCTACTTCGGGTGGGGCTACCTGTACAATTTCCATAAGGACGCAGGCCCGGAGAACACGCGCGCGCAGTTCGGGCTGCTGTGGGACGGGCTTTCCAGCCGGTCAGAGGACAGCCGTCCCATAGTGAGTGTGCTGGCGGACCCGGCTCCCTACTGCCTGCCGCCGATGGATTTCGCGCGGACCAAGGTGCTGCGGTATTCGTCGCTGGAGGCGTACCTGGC
>JAUWNF010000140.1 GCA_030612785.1 Phycisphaerales bacterium | reverse complement strand
CCCGGGGGATGGTGTGGGCCGCCAGGTAGCTGGAAACCAGTTCGATCGGGGTGAGCTCTCGCAAACGCTTGATCGCCTCGAGCATCTTGATCTCGTCCGCCACGGTGAGGCCGTAGCCGCTCTTGATCTCCACCGTGGTGACGCCATAGGTGAGCATGCGGTGCAGACGAGGCAGAGCCAACTCGACCAACTCGTCCGTGCTCGCCTGGCGGACGGCTTCGACGGTGACCTTGATTCCACCGCCCTCCTCGGCGATCTGGGCGTAGCTTTTGCCTTGCAGGCGTTTGACGAACTCGTCCTCGCGCGACCCGGCGAAGACGGTGTGCGTGTGGCAATCAACCAGTCCGGGAATCACGCATCCGCCGCGGGCGTCGATCGTCTCGACCCGGTCAGGAACGTCGGTTTCGTCGGCGGGCCCGAATCTGGCGATGCGGTCGCGGTCCACGATGAGGGTTGCGTTGTTGACGGTTTCGACCGCCCCCATATCGCGTCCGCCGACCGGCCCCGGCGGAACGACGACTAGCTCAGCGATGTTCGTAACGGCGAGCATGATGGTTTGCCCTCGACGTTTCCGATTGAATCCTCGTTAATCCACCGCCTCGTACGTGTTTAGCGTACAACTAGGCTGGCATGGGTAACGCTCCTCCCGCCGTAGATCTTGACATATGTAAAGATGGTAGGGCGGGACGAGCGTTACCCGTGGAGCAACCGGGTAGGCGAAGCCCACGGGTAAGCTCCGCCGCTGGTAGCGGCTCCACTTACCCATGCCACCCACGCTAAACACGTACGGACGCCGGCCGCTACACAAAAGCCCACGACTTTGCGCTGTACTGTTAGCATCCCAGTTCGTCGCGGAGTTCCTTGAGCAGTTTCAAGGCCTCCATTGGCGTAGTGCCTTCGGGATCGACTTGGGCCAGACGTTTGGCCACTTTCTCGGCGGGATCCTCGAACAGGAGTAGTTGCTGGTCTTGTTTGGTGCGGGCCCCGGCGATGCGCGTGGTGTGCGATTCGCGGGAAAAGCCCTTTTGCAGCTCGTCGAGGATGACCTTGCTGCGCTCGACCACCGGACGAGGGATACCTGCCAGCCTGGCTACATGGACGCCGTAGCTCTGGTCGGCGCCGCCCGGCACGATCTTGTGCAGGAACACCAGGGAGTCTTCCTGGTCATCGACTCCCCGCCATTCGCGGACCGCCACGTTGTAGTTGCGGACCCCTTCGAGCAATTCCTCCAGCTCGGTCATCTCATGGTAGTGGGTGGCAACCAGGGTCCGACACCTGACGGAATTGGCGAGATGCTCGGTAATCGCCCAGGCCAGCGACAGCCCGTCGAACGTGCTGGTCCCGCGGCCGATCTCGTCCAATACCACCAGGGAACGCTCGGTGGCGTTGTTCAAGATGTTGGCGGCCTCGCTCATTTCAACCATGAACGTCGAGCGCCCGCGAATGATTTCGTCACTCGCCCCGACCCGGGCGAAGATGCGGTCGACCAGCGCGAGGCGCATCGACGAGGCCGGCACGAACGAACCGGTCTGGGCCATCAGCACCAGCAGCGCGACCTGGCGGATGTAGGTGCTCTTGCCGGCCATGTTCGGCCCGGTGATGATCAGCACCCGGTCCCCGCCCGGGGGCATGTGCGTCTCGTTGGGGACGAAGTCGTCACCCAGGGTCTGGTCCAGCACGGGATGGCGCCCATCAACGATGTGCAGCACTGGCTGGTCGACGATCTCGGGCCTGACGTAGCGGCGCTCGACGGCCAACTCGGCCAGGCCGGCCAGGGTGTCCAGCCGCCCCAGCGCACCGGCCACACGCTGCAAGAGTGACATGTCCTTGGCAACGCGGGCCCGCAACTCCTCGAACAGCGTATACTCCAGGTCGTTGGCCCGCTCCTCCGCGGTGAGCACCTCCGTCTCGTACTGCTTTAGCTCGTCGGTGATGTAGCGTTCGGCGTTCTTGATAGTCTGTTTGCGGACGTAGTCGGCCGGGGCACGGTCTCGATGGGTGTTGGAAATCTCGATGTAATAGCCGAAGACTTTGTTAAACCCGACTTTGAGCGAGGGAATCCGCGTGCGGGCGGCTTGCTCCTGCTGATACCGGGCCAGCCAACTCTGCCCGTCGCTACGGATGCTGCGCAACCGATCCAGTTCCTCGTTGAAGCCTGGGGCGACGATCCCGCCTTCGCGCACGCTGATCGGGGCATCCTCGCGAACGGCCCGTTTCAGCAGGTCGGCCAACTCTTCCGTGCCGCCTAGCGCTGCGCCCGTCTCGTGTAGTAGCGGAGCACCCGCATCGGCGGTGGCGGCGCGTAACTCGGGCAGACTCTGCAAGGTGCGTGACAGGGCCGCTAGGTCCCGGGGGCTGGCCCGGCCCAAAGCCACCCGGGCGGTGATCCGCTCGACGTCGGCCAACTCGCGCAGCATGCGCCGGACCTGCTGACGCATGGCGGTCTGATCGACCAACTCCTGCACTCCCTGCTGACGCGCCACAATTTCGCGCGGATCGACCAGCGGCATGGCGACCCACTGTCGCAACGTCCGCGCCCCGATCGGATGGACCGTGCGGTCCATGGTCGCCAACAGGCTGCCCCGCCGGTCGCCGCCGCGCAGGGTCCGTTCGATCTCCAGGGCGCGCCAGGTGTTGCGGTCCAGCCCCACGTAGCGCCCGGTGACCCGGCGTTCGAGCTTGCGGACATGGTCCAGCGAAGTCTTCTGTGTCTCCTGCAAATAAGACAAGAGTGCCCCGGCGGCGCACAGCGACGCGTTCATCTCCTCGAAGCCGAACCCGGCCAGCGTGCTCACTTGAAAGTGCGCCAGCAGAGTCTGCTCGGCATTGAATGGCGCGAACGTACGTTCCGCCCGCCGCGAAATCGCCGCTTCGCAAAGGGCGCGCACCTCCTCCGCGATGCGTGCGGCCGGTTCGTCGGGTGCTCCGTGGCCGAACTCCTCGCCGGGCAGCAGAATCTCCGCCGGCCCCAGGCGCACCAGTTCATCCACGGCCCCTTCGCGTAAGACCTCGAACGCGCGAAATCGGCCCGACGCCAGCTCGATGTCGGCGATGCCTACGTCGCGACCTTGCACGCACACCGCCGCCAACACGTTGTCGGTGCGTTCGTCGAGCAGGGCTTCGTCGGTCAGGGTACCGGCGGTCACCACGCGCACGACCGCCCGCTTGACCACACCCTTGGCGGTCCGGGGGTCCTCGACCTGCTCGGAGATGGCCACCCGGTACCCGGCCTTGACCAACTTGGCGAGGTACGCTTCAAGCGCGTGATAGGGAATGCCCGCCAGCGGGATGGGGTTGGCGCCCTTACTCCGCGAAGTGAGCGCGATGCCCAAGACGCGCGCGGCCAGCTTGGCGTCGTCGTAGAAAGTCTCGTAGAAGTCGCCCATACGGAACAGGAGGATCGCATCGCCGACCTGTTGTTTCTGCTCGACGTATTGGCGCATAGCCGGGGTGAGGTCGGCCGCGGTCGGCGACGATACCGAACTGGTCTGCTTGGCGGACAAAGACACACCCCCGAAACGTGCACACCAGCGATGCTCAGTACGAGCCGCGACCATAGGAGGCTGTCGGCTTAATCGTCCGTGGTGATCCCCAATGTAGCGTCACCCCTTGTGGGTGACGACCTTGTGGGTGACGAAAAACGAGGCTGCGCCGCCCACAAGGGGCGACGCTACAAGTTAAACCGACAGCCTGATAAGGGAGCGGAATCGCCGTTACGGCACCGCACCGCCCATCGCCGCCTCGTGCGTCGAGCCCATCTTAGCACGTATCCGCCGATAATCCGACCCCGATGGAAACGTCCGGGGGATACTCGGCGGCTCGCCCTAAAGCCTCCGGAATCCGTTTCCGATAGCACGATGACCATGTAGTTATCAGGACAGCGGTTGAACAGAAAGGAACGATCATGCGTACACTACGACAACTCCTCTGGCTGACGGTGTGTGTGACTTTCGCGGCGGGAATGATCGGGTGCTCCACCGGGGGTGGTGGCGGGGGTGCGGTGACCACCGACCAGATCACCGATGACACCCCGGACGACGGCACCGGCGGTCAAACCACCGACGGGACGACGGACGACGGTGCGGGCGACGGCGGCGAGGAGAGCACTAAGAACCTGACGGATTTGGAAGAGAAAGCGGTGGTGACGGCGTGCAACGCTCCGGCGGCACTGGCCCAGGCGACCGACGTCGCCGAGGATGCCACCGGCGATCTTGCGGATGGAGGGTCGAGCGAGAGTCAGCAGTCCCTTCCGACCGAGGTCACCTTCGGCACCTGCCCCGAAGTCACCAAGAGTGGATCGTTGGCCGCGTCGTTGGCCGCGTCGTTGGCCGGCGAGCTGGACCTGGCGGAAGGCGAAGTGGCGGGGACCGTAGACTTCGGGGAGCAGCCGTGCACGGCGCTGGTCGTGGAGGAGGAGGACTTCACTCTGACCTGCTCCGGCAGCGCGACCGGCACCTTGGGCCTCGCGGAGGGGAGTATCGGACTGGTGTTTGACAACATCAGTTGTAACGAGCAGGCCCTCGACGGCACGGTGGATCTGAGCTACGAACTCTACTATCCGGGGGTGGCGCTTGAAGGGGCCTGGGACCTGACCTGGTACCCCGGCGACGAAGCCATCGGTACCGAGGGAAACGGGAAGGGCGCCTACGAGCCGGCGGTCAGCGGGTGCTGCGACGTTACCAGCATCGAGGAATTCACCGGCAACATTACCTACGAAGGGTATGAATGGTCCACCTCGATAGAGGACCTGCTGATATCGCTCGAAACGTACTGCTCGTTTATTCCTTACGGTGGTTCGATCACCCTGGACGGTCCGGACATCCGCACGATAACCATCACCTTCACCGAGAATTCCCCCACCACCGGGGAAGTCGCGATCAGTATCGACGGCGGCCGGTCCTTTACCGTCTCGCTCTATGAGCTGGAGGCCTGGGCGGAAATGATGCTTACCGAATAAGAACCCGGAACCGTAAGCGGGCTTTCCTCGAGGATGCCGCGGGATCCACAACCGGATGCCGCGGCATCCTTGCGCAACACGAATTACACCATACGAAACGGTGCCCCACCCGCTGAAGAAGGGCACCGTGTCAAAGGGGTTACCTCCCCGTTGCGCTCTTTCCCACCTGTTGGGAGGAGTTGGTACTGTACGCTTAGTGTATCAACCGACTAAGTGCGATTCTATTAGGGAAAACCCTTAGATGGCGGAATTACACCGTACAAATGTCCCGGCGGGCAATGATAAGCGCACCGACCATCCACAAAACCCCACCGACGCCGATCAGCACACCCAGGTCCGTGACCGGCCAGGCGGTGTCGCGCAGGATGAACAGCGGCTTGTAGTAGTCCAGCACGCTCAAGAATGACACGCTCTTGGCAAGGCCCCAGAACGGTGCCAGGAAGTTCAAGAGAAACGACGCCACGACGATCGCGAATACGATCCCGATTGCCCGACCACGCCGATCGCACAGCGACGAGACCACGCAGGCAATTCCTCCAACCGCGACGTACAGGCAGTACAAGTTGGCGTTGACCATCACCAGTTGGGCAACGGTTCCGGCGGTTTCGGACCCCGCACAGCGCGCCCCGACCCAATGACCAACCATCCCCAGCGTAACCACCCGCGCACCGGACGCGAGCCACACGACCGATTCGCATGCGTACACGCGCACCCGCGAGACCGGCAGGCTGAGCAGCACGTCGATGGTCCCACGGTCCACCTCGCCCGCGGGCACGCGGGTGCAGCACATGATCCCGTGGGCCCAGACCAACGTCAGCACGATGGGATGGACCCAGGGGATCGAGGCGATGTAACCGCCCGGGCCGACCACTTCGCCAACTTCTGTGCCCAGCAGGGCCGTGAGGATATCCTGCACGAACCGCATCTTCAGCCACTGGTCAACCAACTCCGGATCGACGCTCGGCAGGATGTAGGACAAGGCGGCTTTGACGCCCGCCAGGCCGAGGGCAAAGAGCAGCGTAAGCCACCACACCTCGCGTATCGTCTTGGCGATCAGTCCGCGGTTCACCGCGTACACTCCCTACACATAGTGCCGCCGAAACAGGCTGGTCAGATCGGGCCGCCCGATGGATAGGTCCTCGATCGGCTGGGCCGCGCTCCAGCGCACCAGATCCATCACCGAGCCGGTCAGCACGGCCTGCCACTGACGGTTCTCTTGCTGGTGAACGCTCAGGAACTCGGGCGGTGCCGCGGCCTCAGGTCTCGCGTCCTCTCGCCAGCGGATCGTCACGACGCGTCGGGCCTGGGCACGGAGCGTGTCCAGGGTTTCGTCGGCCACAACCTTGCCCTCGCGGAGGATCGCCACCCGGTCACACAACTGCTCGACTTCGCTGAGGGTATGGCTGGAGAAGAATATGGTGTGCCCGGCTGAGGCAAGGGTACGGAGGTGTCGGAACAGCTTCTCCTGCACGAGCGGATCGAGCGCAGCGGTGGGTTCATCGAGGATGAGCACCTTGGGCCGGTGGGCCAAGGCCAGGATCAGACCAAGCTTCTGACGCATACCGCGCGACATGCTGCGCACGCGCACGTCCGGCTCGAGGCCGAAGTCCTCCGCAAGGTCACCGCCCGCGACGGTTAAATCGCGCCCGCGCACCCGTCCGAAGATCCGCAAGGCGTCCCGGCAGGTCAGCCAGGGGTAGAGCCGTAAATCCCCCGGCAGATAGCCCACCTCGACCTTGATCCGCGGACTGTCGCGCCAACAATCGCGCCCGAAGATGCGCGCCGTGCCCGCAGTCGGCCGGAGCAAGCCCATCAGCACCCGGATCGTCGTGGTCTTGCCCGACCCGTTGGGCCCCAGGAACCCGAACAGCGTTCCTTCGGGCACCTCGAGGCTGAGACCGTCGATGCCGACTCGCCGACCGTAACGCTTGGTCAGATGTTCGATGACAATAGCGCTCACCGCACGCTCCTGTTCCGGCAAGCCGACGCCGGCCGCTCCGCAGTGGACGGTGTGGGGACAAGTCAAGCACCGATATGATACCCTCGCGGAGCCGGGTGGCGACTATACGAATCTGTCAGGTTTGTAATCGCGGCCTACCGCCCGTGCAGGTACGTATGGACCGCAACCACGGTGATCGGGTCCGTGTAATAGTCTGGCGGAAACAGCGAACGATTGTGTGTAGCGGGTCTTAGACCTTCCAAGGGAGAATACCATGAACCGGCGAGTATTGGTCTGCGTTTTCTGCGTGCTCGTGGCGGTGTTGGTCACGTCACAGTTTCTGGAGGGTGGGGATCGTGACCCGATCACCCAGCCCGATGCCCAGCGACTTGTAATCAAAATCTGTAACTGGGACGGGGTTGTGCCGCAGCAGGCCCTGGACGGCTTCACCCTACCCAAGGGGAAGTGGGTCGATTACCAGAAGGGCGGCTGGCAGGTCGAGTCCTACGTCGTCGCTCCCAACGCCCAGGGAACCAAGCACGGGTTCTACGCCGTGCTGACCAGGTGACCCGGGGTGAGTGCGGGGTCTGGCAACCCGTAACCAATCCCCAAAGGGGATGTCGTAATAAAGCCCAAGGCGAGCATCGCGAGCCCTGGGTCAGCGGGTTCGTCAGGCCGAGCCCCCGAAGCGGGGCGGCGGAAGCGGACGGACCGGAACGGCGTCTTGCAGGACGCTCTGGGGAATCGGCGATTTCCGTCGCCCTTTTCAAGGGCTATGGTTTGTGCGGCGTCTGCCGACTCACCCTCATAGAGGGTGGGGCACCCGCGCAAGCGACGGGTGGTCTGTCCCCTCGCTCGCGCTCGGGGCTCGGATGGTTGGTGCCAATTCGCGCACGGTCGTTTAGTGCCCCGCCGGATTCGTCATGCACCC
>JAUWNF010000709.1 GCA_030612785.1 Phycisphaerales bacterium | reverse complement strand
GCTCCCTCTGGGGGGCGGCAGTCGGCGTCCGGAAGCGCGGGGGGGCGCGGCGGCGCCCCTGTGTGCTTTAACGCGCGGTCTTCAACCCGCTAGCCGCCGCGGGCTTTCCCCCGCGCGGTCGCGAGGAGGCACGTTGTGGCCGATGTACAGATCAAACGTGCACTTATCGCCGTATACGACAAGACCGGCATTGCCGACTTCGCCCACACGCTGGTCGAGGAATTCGGGGTCAAGATCATCAGCACCGGGGGGACCGCCCGGCATCTTAGCGAAGCCGGGATTCCGGTTACGCTGGTCGAGGACGTGACCGGGTTCCCCGAGATGCTCGACGGCCGGGTGAAAACGTTGCACCCCAGGATCTACGCCGCCATCCTGGCCGACCGCGACAACCCCGAGCACATGGGCCAACTCGCCGAGCAGGGCATCGAACCGATCAACATGGTGGTGGTGAACTTGTATCCCTTCGCGGAGACCATCGCTCAGCCGGATTGCAGGTTTGAAGACGCCCTCGAAATGATCGACATCGGCGGCCCCGGCCTGCTCCGCGCCGCGGCGAAGACCCACAAACATGTGTTAGTTGTCAGTAGAGCACACGAATATGAAGTGGTTTTGGCCCGTCTGCGCGACTGGGGCGACGAATCCGCGCGTGAGGACACATTGCGATCCGGAGCCTTCAGAGCATTTTGGAACACCACTGCGTACGACGCCCACGTTGCGACATGGTTGAGTTTGAACGAAAACGATGGTCTGCCGGATGTGCGGGTTCTTCGGTTATGGAACTGGGGGCGCCTCCGCTATGGCGAGAACCCTCACCAACATGCGGAGTTGTTGGCGCTGTACGGCGCCGCTGATACGTTCGACCTGATCTCAGCGGAGACCCGTTGCGGTGACCAAAAGCGGTTTTCGTTTAACAACTATGTGGATGTGAGTGCGGCGTTGGAGTTGTGCGCGGAGTTGACGCGGGAACTGCCCCGACCCAACGAGCCGCGGACTTCAGTCCGCGGCTCGTTGCCGACAGCGATCCAAACACCCGCTTGTGTGTTAATCAAGCACACTAACGCTTGCGGCGTCGGTGCTGCGGTTGATCCGATTGAGGCGTATCGACGCGCGTACCTGGGTGACCCCAACGCGGCCATGGGCGGCGTTCTGGCGTGTAACTTCAACGTGACGCCGGACTTCGCCACCGCGGTGATGGAAACCTACGACCGCTGGGGCAAGGACGCCGGCACAGGCGCGTTCTTCGTGGAGGTATGGGTGGCGCCGTCTTTCGATGACGATGCGGTGAACATCATCCGCACCCGAAAGAAGTGGGGCGAACGCGCGCGATTGCTTGACGTGGGCGACATGACCGCGCCGCCCAATCCGGACGTACTCGATCTCAAGAGGATTACCGGTGGCGTGCTGATGCAGCACTGCGATCTGCTCGGTCTCAACGAAGAGCAGTGGGAGGTGGTCACCAACCGTCAGCCGACTGCACAGGAGATGACCGACCTGCGCCTCGCCTGGCTGGTCTGCAAGCACACCAAGAGCAAGGCGATCACCATCTGCAAAAACGGCATGCTCATCGGCAACGGGGCCGGGGAGATGGCGCGGGTGATGAGTTGTCGCATTGCGACGTGGTGGGCTGACGACTCAGAACTCAGGACTCAGGATTCAGGACTCGACGAGGCAACTCCGGTGGCGGCGTCGGACGGCTTTTTCCCGTTCCGCGACGGGCCTGATATCCTCATGGACGCCGGGGTGACGGCGATTATCCAG
>JAUWNF010000062.1 GCA_030612785.1 Phycisphaerales bacterium | reverse complement strand
CGTATTTGCGTGGGGCCGCCGCCGAGGTAGCCGAGTTGGACCGGACGGTAACGAACGGGCTGGGATTCATGTGGAACCCGTTCACGGCCAAGGGCGGACGGAGCATCTGGGCGGCCTTGTCCAACCCGCAAGTGTGGCTGGCAGCGGCGAGTCAGATATTCTTCAGCCTGTCGGTCGGGTTCGGTATCATCATGACGTATTCCACGTACCTGCGCCGCAACGAGGACGTGGCCCTCAGCGGGCTGACGGCGGCCTCGACCAACGAGTTCTGCGAGGTGTGTCTTGGCGGTCTGATCACCATTCCGGCGGCGTTCATCTTCCTCGGTATGGGGTCGGTGCAGGGTGCGGGAACGTTTTCGCTGGGGTTCTACACGAGCCCAGCCGTCTTCGCCCACATGCCGGCGGGACAGTTTTTCGGCTTTATCTGGTTCTTCATGCTGCTGCTCGCGGCGATCACCAGTTCGTTGTCGATGCTCCAGCCGGCAATCGCGTTCCTGGAAGAGGGTTTTGGTCTGAAGCGGCGCGGTTCGATCGCGCTACTTGGATTGCTAACGGCCAACGGAACACTGGTGGTGGTCTACTTCAGCAAGGGGCTTGCCGGACTGGACACCATGGACTTCTGGATCGGCAACCTGTGCATCTTCATCATGGCCACTGTCCTGGTGATCTTGTTCGCGTGGGTGATTGGGGCGGAGAAGGGCTTCAGGCTTGCCCGCGAAGGTTCCGAACTCCGCATTCCCGGGTGCTTTGCCTTCCTGATCAAGTATGTTTCGCCGGTCTATCTCATCGTCATCTTCGTGTTGTGGGTCTATCACAACGCCGGTGACTACGTGCGCAGCGTGGTCTCCAACAGCGCGGCCACGTTTACGGTGGTCTTTGTTATCCTGGTGATGATCTTCTTCGGGGTGATGGTGCGGTTGGCCAATGTGCGGTGGACGGCGCAGGGACGCGAGGGCCGGGAGGGCGAGGCATGACCACACACGGCTGGATCCTGATGATCGTATCGATGGGGTTTGTGATCAGCCTGTTCCTGTTCTGCTTCTACCGCGTGCTCACCACGCCCAAGAGCGAGGAGCGCATGCACGGTCCGCTCGACATCGACACCGGCGACACCGACGAACCGTAGAACGGATCGTCCCAACTCCAGCACGAAAAGAGCACGAAAAGGGTCAGGCTACTTTTCGTTGACGTGGGACGCCGAACTGGAGGCCATACGCAAGTCGGCCAACCGCGGAACCCCGTCCGGTGCCAAACCCTGACAAACCCGCGCCGCCGCCCGCCTCGGCCCCCAAGCAACCCTCCGCCCAAGAGGAAGACCGAGCAAAACGAAGAAAAAGTAGCCTGACCCTTTTACCTTCCGATGGATCGTACCCTACCAGGCAGTGCGTAGCGATGACGCAGATCGACCCACAGATGCCGCAACCTGAAAGGTGAGGGAGACACCTTACGATCAAGCGTTTGTTTCAGCCGCGTGACGCCACGGTCAATCCACTCGTCTGCCTCCCTGTGGATTGAAGGCGCTTTGACTTTCTTCCCGTAGCCGTTCACTTCTTTCAGAATGTCATCGCCCGACATCGTCTGGCAATAGCCAATCATCGCGCCGGATGTTGCGCCTTCACCGTAGCCCCAGTCAGGATCGACGAATCTGAGAACGCCGTGTTTCGTGTAGTTCTCATTCAGAATCCATCCAGGTGATGAGGGTCGGCCAAGACGTTTGCATTCTAGCACAAAGAACAGGTCTGCTTCCGACCGCGCATCAACCAAGCCGCACATAAAATCTGGGCGCTTCTGCTCGCGGCCTGCACGATCTTTGTCCTCTAGGACGGGTTGATTGGCGCACTCATAGTAGACATTCGAGTGACAGCCTCGGCCCTCCTTGATGAGTCGGTAGTTTTCGCTTCGGGCATGGAACAGGAGCTTTCGGTTCAGTTCGTCCTCCTTCTCGGGTAGCTCCGATTCGGCTTCCAGACGAAGGAGTGCGCACTGGAACACTTCGAGCACCAAATTCTCGTGACGGCCCCAGGTGTCGAGTGTGAAGAGGTTTGGCCGGCTCACACCGCTCTCCCCCGTGCCAACGCCCGCTGTCTGTGAACGGCCTCTAGCTGCGCTGCCTCTGCGTCTTCGCGGGCGGCGGTTCGGGTCCAGAGCCTGCGTTCATTCCTCTTGATGATCGCAATGTCGTTCTCGCCGACGATCCTCGTCATTCCGTCGATATAGATGCGCTTCGAGCCGAACGGATGTGATGAAGTCTGGCCCAACTTCTTGAGCAGGACACACCACGCCGCGTCGTCGGTGTCGCCAGGATCCGGTAGCGGGTCGTCTGTGTCCTCGGTCGAGAATACCACGGCAAGCATCGGTGAAGATCCGGACGGGCGGATTACGCGCCAGCGGAACCGACCACCCGGACCCAATTCAGCATCCCAGATTTCCAGGAACGCATCGAGGTAGCCGTCCAATCCACGTCGCGCGGTGCGCTCTTGCGGAAGATCACCACGACGACCGAATCTCGGTCGGCCGGCCAAGCCTGAGATCGGCTTCACGGCGTCGCTTTTGGTCCCGCGGTAAAACAACTCCAGGCCCACATCGCACATATCACGGACGACGTCCCGCTCCGCGTCGGTCAGTTCATACAGATCGAAGATTGCTCCATCCAACTCTGCTTCGAGCTTCCGAACCTCACGGTCGATCTGAGGCTTCGATCGCATCTCCTGCGCGTTGAGCAGGTCTCCGGCGGTAGTGTCGATGGAGCGAAGACGGCTCACGATCCCTACAATGCGATTGCGAATTGGGGTGTCTGCTGGAAGGCGCACAGGGATTCGTCGGATTGCATTGGGGTGAAGCTCATGATGCCACATTCCCCAGGATCCGGATGTCATCCAAAGATAGTAGCGCGTGACAGAAGACCAAAGGATCCCAAGTAGGATCTCAGCTTCGGTCTCGATGCCATCCTGTAGGCGAATGCCCTGGATCGAGTTGCGGAAACAAAACTCCTTGTGTTCCTCTAAACGAGCGTCAATCCGTCCGTTGGCACCATGCCTTTGTGTCAAGCCTCTTTTCACAAGTAATCGAACGCCTTCGTAGACTTCACGACCACCTTGCCGGCGAACGATACCTGGTGGGGTGACGAGCACGTTATCGCGAAGTGAACCGTAGCGCCTAAAGGCGCTGAGTGGGAGTTCTTTGTACTTCTCCAGCCAGTCACTCTGCTGCCACTGAGCCTGCACGTTTCCTTTCGGTTCGTAGCCCCGTGCTATTCTCTCAGGGTGTTTCTCCGACGGGTCGATCACGCGGCCAAGGGTCATTTCGAGCCTCAGGGCATCGAGGAGAGCTTCGTCACGGTGACTACCCCACCAATACACCTTCCATAGTTCGTCGTCGGCAACAAACTTCGATTGGGGAACGATATGAAGGTCGGGCTTGCTCAGCCTGACAACCTGCAACCCGTCAACGATTGCCGTTTCCTTTGCGGAGTAATAACGGAACCGATGTGTTTTGCCCTTGGGTGTTCGTTTGTCGAAAACGACCGACGCGAAGGGGGCAATCGCTTCCTCAAAATAGAGGTTCCGGACAACCGCGAAGTTGACGACCTGATCCAACGTGGTCTCCGCAAGCCACTGTTCTCGGAACCTCGTGCTGTTGGGATGCCGCTTGAAGAAAACCCCCGTAGAGACGAGCAGCCCTGCACGGCCGCCTTCTCGTAGAAGATCGTGCGTACGATGAATGAATGCCTGGGACAACTCTTTGTCGCCGACCGCGCTTCCACGGTCTTGGCACCACTTCATAGCTACTGTCGCGGCTTCCCAAGCTTCGGCGTCTTTCTTCTTCGGAAAACCCCAGGGCGGGTTTCCGACAACGACATCTGCACAGTCTGACGAGAACTGCTTCCGAACCGGCTCTTCATTCACCGCCTTTTCGACGCCGAAAGCGTTGGCGGCGAGCAGAATGTCGAAATGCTGGTTCGGATCGGTCTTCCTGCGGTTCGCGGAATAGATGAGATTCGGCAACTGGTGCCCGAGAATGTCCGGC
Source organism: Phycisphaerales bacterium (assembly GCA_030612785.1). Classification (GTDB taxonomy): domain Bacteria; phylum Planctomycetota; class Phycisphaerae; order UBA1845; family UBA1845; genus JAAEQG01. The sequence continues at coordinate 7,032 of JAUWNF010000062.1, read as the reverse complement.
GGTTCCAGATAGTGCAACAGAGCAAGATAAAGGCTGAAGGCGGCCACGCGGATCGCCTCCGGCTGCACGTCAATGCCGGCGATCTGTTCCCGTAGAATCTTCCGTAGTTCGATGGGTCGCAAGCGCCGCTCAAACTCGCACATCCGATGGCGGACGATACGGCGAAAGGCCTCGACCAGGAAGATCGCGGACCCACACGCGGCGTCCACAATGCGCGGCCGCTTACTCAGGGCCTCATCTTCGCGCGTCTGCGACAGCACAAAGTCAACCAGCGCGCCCGGTGTGTAGAAGCTCCCGTGCGTGTTCGGCTTCCCTTTCTCGGTGCGGAGGAACTCCTCGTACATGCTGCTGATTAGTTCGATGGGGATGATGTCGAAGTCGTAAGCGAACGTGAACAGCGTCGGTCCCTCGATCTGTCCGAGCAAGAACTTTCGCATCAGTTTAAGGCGTGGGGCTGTAAACGCCTTCTGCTCATGGGCGTCGAACGGAAACAGGTCGCCGTTGAACTCTTTGGCAAGCCGCGAGAACAATGCATGTGTGAATGCCCTGTCCGAGAGGACTTCGGCGTAGTAGAGGTGTCGCTCATCCTTCGCGCCGTCGTGCTTGGTGGCGTTATCGAGTATTCCACGCCAACCCTTGTTCCCGCGCGCCACCTTCCGGAAGTAGTCCCGCGTCAGGATTCTGCGATCCTCCAGATACCGGATGAAGATTGATTGCCCGATCAGTGCATGAGCGTGCTGGATCGACAGCCCGCTGTCGAGGAGCTTCGCGCGCACGGCGGCAAGGTCTCGAATCAGGGCGTGATCTGCTCGGTTTTCAAAGCCGAACCGGCGCTCCTCGAACAGCCTCCCCGACTCGATTTGAGCGCGATGGTAATCCTTGAGTTGGTCCTGGACCTCAGCAGCCTGGCGAGCGACATTCAGAAGACGACCGGACGCAAATGGGTCGTCATCTTCCCCGACTGGTGGCTGCGTAAGGTCGAAAACCAACAGCGCTCCTGGTTGCGCAACGAACAGAAGCGGCGGCCGGGCCATGCACCATGCCCGATTGAAGAGGTGACGCAGATCTTCCTTCCCTGGCTCGTCCTTGACGAACACAATGACCGGGTTGTCCTCGACAAAAAAAACCCGGTCTGCATCAACCCTCAGAGCGAGCGACAGCCAGCCGCCTCGCGTGATCCAATCGCCCCGATCCAACTCCCCAGGCGCGTCGGTGGCCTGTAGCAGGTTTCTGCCCTTGAAATCGAGATCGGAGTAGGCTGCTTCAAGCAGCGTCTGTGCTGTATCGTGATCAACTGCCATCGGCGACACCGTGTGAATCCTGCCATGCCGTGCACCATGACACTGGGCGCTGACAACGGCGCCAGCCTAGCATAACAGCCCCCAGCAGGGATTCAATGTCGCGGCGGAACGAGGAAACACCGCTCGACCACTCCCGCCTTCAAGAAAGTACCTGCCCGATCCCTACAGCGGGATCACCTGGCAACGAACATCATGCAGCACAAACGGCCCATCCGCAAGCAGGAGGTCCCAAAGGCGTCAGGCTACTTTTGCCAGGTGTGGTTCGCACACCCACAAGGGGTGACGCTACGTGAGATTGCGGCGTTTGTTCGGATCGCCGCGAACGGTCCGGGTCAGTAGCGGTAATGCTCCGGGTGCCACTGGCGGCTCGTCCGCCAGTGTTTTCCGCCGAATCGCGCGCAAGGTCGCCCTGGCAGCAAGCTGCCGGTGACACCCCTGCACCGTCTCGCAAAGCGCCCCGAAACGTCTAAAATAGGAGCATGGCTGCGGTCGTTTTGCAAAACGTGACCCGACAGTTCGGCAGCAAGGTGGTGCTCGATCGCATCACCCTGGAGATCCATTCCGGGCAGACCGTCGGTCTGGTCGGGGTTAACGGGGCCGGCAAGACCACGCTGTTCCGGCTCATCGCCGGCGACCTCGAGCCGGACATGGGCACGGTCACCCGATCGAGGGGCCTGAAGATCGGCTACCTCGAGCAGGAGCCGCGGCTGGATTCGAGCCGGACGCTCTACGAAGAAGTGGGGGAGGCCTTTGCCGACCTCTTGGCGCTCGAGCGCAAGCTGCACGACCTCTCCGACAAGATCGCCACCCACCACGACGACCCCCGCCTGCCCGAGTTGATGGCGGAGTACGACCGCCGGCACGCGCGCTTCGAGGTCGGTGGGGGACACCATCTGGAAGTGCGGCTCAACGAGGTGCTCGGCGGGCTGGGGTTCACCGAGCGCGACTACCGGTTGCCCGTGGCGGCGCTTTCCGGCGGACAGAAATGCCGGGCCGCCCTCGCCAAGATGCTCCTGCAGGATCGCCAACTCCTGCTACTCGACGAGCCGACCAACCACCTGGACATCGACGCCACGCGCTGGCTGGAGAAGTTTCTGACCGGCCACCACGGCGGAGCGGTGATCATTTCGCACGACCGCTATCTGCTCGACCGGTTGGCCGACCGGGTCATAGAGGTCGAGAACCGCGCGGTTTCGTCCTATCCCGGAAACTACTCCAACTATACCGCTACCAAGGAACGCCGTCTGTTGACCCAGGCGCGCCGCTTCGCCCAGGACCAGGCGTACATCCACAAAGAGCGCGACTTCATCGCCAGGCACAAAGCCGGCCAGCGCAGTAAGGAAGCCCGGGGCCGCCTCGGCCACCTCGAACGGCGGATCGCTGCCGGCGAATTCGTGCTCGAACAGCCGACCACCACACGCCGTAGCAAGATCAGCTTCACCGCCGCCCGGCCCGGCGGACAAATGGTTTTGCGCTGCGCGGAGGTCGCCAAGCGCTACGGCGAGAACACGCTCTTCGAAAACCTCACCTTCGAGGTAGCGCGGGGGCAGCGCCTGGGGATCACCGGCCCCAACGGCACGGGCAAAACGACCCTGCTGAAACTCGCCATGCGGCAGGTGGAACCTAACGCCGGTGTCGTACGTCTCTACGAGAACCTCCGGGTCGGATACTACGATCAGGAGCACGCGGATCTCGATCGCTCGATGACGGTACTGGAATCCGTGCGGTCCGGGCGTCCGGATCTGACCGAGCAAGCGGCGCGTTCCTTTCTGGGGCGATTCCTGTTTTCAGGAGAGGCGGTGTTCAAACCCCTCGAGAAATGCTCCGGCGGAGAGCAGAGCCGGGTGCGCCTGGCACTGCTGATCCTGGCCGAGCCACAGGTGCTCATCCTCGACGAGCCGACCAACCATCTGGACATCCCCGCGCGGGAGGCCCTGGAAGAGGCGCTGACCGACTATGACGGCACGATCATCGTGGTCAGCCACGACCGGTACTTCCTCGACCGCGTGGTGGAGCGGTTGCTGGTCCTGGAGCGCGGTCGGCACCGCCTGTTCCCGGGCAACTACACCGCTTACATCGAGGCGCTGGAGGCGGAGAAGGCTCGCGCGGAAGCGGACGCCCCGGCCGCCGGAACTCCCCTCGGGAAGAAAAAGGGTCGGCCTCGCGGTTCAGACCAGGTGGCGAAGTCCTCGCGGTACGATGCCATGTCCATCGAGCAGCTCGAAGAACTTATTATCGAGTGGGAGGCGCGGATCGACGCGCTGAACGCCCGCTTTGCCGACGGAAGCGTGTACCGGGACCCAGAGGCGCCCCGGCGTCTCCAAGCGGAGTTGGAAACCGCACGGGCTGAGCTGACCGAGATTGAGGCTCAGTGGTACGACCGGGTCAAGAACGCGTAAGCCGGGGAGCGCCTCCGGGTGGCGTCTTTTCGCGACCTCGGTTAGCATGATGAATCAGCGTCGCGACGGGGGAGCCCTATGCGTCCGGGCGTGGGGCGATCGTCGCCGACGCACGCTGAGATTGGCATTGCGCCTGTGGAGCAAGGAACGGTACTCATGCATTGCAAGTGCGAAGAAGTCGAACAGATCTCCATTTTTCTGGAGAATCGATCCGGGGTGATCGCCGACCTGTGTGCTCATTTGACTGAACGCGACATCAACATCCGGGCGGTCACGGTCATGGACACCATCGACATCGGCACGGTGCGGATGGTCGTGGACGACCCGGAGAAGGCCAAAGAGGCCTTTGCCGCCGCCGGGGCGGCGTACGTCACCGTTAAGTGTCTGGCCGTCGAGGTCCCCGACAAACCCGGCGGGTTCGCCAACGTCGCCAACAAGCTCTCTCTGTCCGGCATTAACATCGAGTACATCTACGCCAGCACGTTGTCCGGCGCCGAGAAAGCCGTGGGTATCTTCCGCGTCTCGGACCTCGAGCGCGCCCTTACGCTTAATTACGACGTTTAAGCAGCTTGAGCAGGCCTTTGGGCACCTGGTACCGCCCACCCTCCAGGGTGATGCCGATGCCCGCGCTCTCCAAGTGGTTGAGATAGCGGAAGACGGTGCGCCGCGAACAGCGCAGGCTCTTGACCATCTGCTGGATGGAGGCGCCCTTGGCCATCAATCCGATCATCTTGAGTTGCCGTCCGTAGATGGACCGATCGCTCTCCAGGGACTTCACCAGCCCCGTGGCGGCCTTCTGCGTGCGGGCGTCGCCGGAATACAACTTGCGCGCCAAGGCGTGCTTCAACGCCGTGTGAACCGCGAAAGTTTCCGCAAAGTCGGACCGATTTCTTACGTTCGCTGCCATGTTTCTCGTCGCCCCCTAATATAGAAAGCCGATTCTCACCCAAGAAACCCAAGCGTGCGATCCGGCAGTATGCCAAATCGTGACACTTGGCGTAACCTTACACCCCAATCGCCCTGCCGACAAGTCCCCCGAAAACAGGATTACGCCGGGTCCGCCAGACTGCGCTGAATTCGGTGTCGTGGGGCTTATTCTGGTCGGCGTGATCGTGGCGGGGGTTAAAACTTGACCTTGAGAACCGGCTTGAACACCAGAGCGAAGACGATGGACACCACCAGGAACCAGACCAGCCACCAGTCGGCTCCGGCGTACCAGGAGTCGCGGTCCGGATAAGGTTCCAGCCGAATCGACTGCACCAGGGAAGAGGCCGCAAAGGGTGCTTCGGCGGGGTACAGTAGTTTGTCGAGGAAGCCCGGTCCCGGACGTACCGGGCACACCCGCCTGGCCCCCTTGCCCACACCCAGATTCTTGGTGAAGGTTTCCCGTCCGTTGGTGATTTCGATGGTGTGAACGCCGTCTTCCTCGGCACGGAGATGCCAGGACACCGACTGGTCCGAAGTCACCCGGACGCGGTCGTGGGCTTTGAAACCGGCTTGTTCCGGGATTTGGAGGTCGAGGCTCGACCCGTCGGCATCGGCCTGGAGAACGGCGGTCAGCACCACCTCCTCGCCGACCTCCAGCGGGCGCCACTGATAGCGCAGCCCCATCTGGGCGGCCATCAGCACAAAGGGGATGAACATCACCAGCACCGGCAGCAGCATGTGATATTGCATGCGCAGGGCGGCCCAGATCAGCCGTCGCTGGGCGCCGAACATCACCCGCATCTCGTCCTTAAACAGCTTGATGGCCAGCATGTTGGCCTTGATGTCGTCCTTGACCCGCCCGATGGCCGTCTGGTTCGACGCGTACTTGACCACCAGCAACGCCACCACGCCCAGCATGCCGGATAGCAGTGTCAGCGAGAACCAGTGCGGCAGCACGTTCAGCGGCGCGTAAATCGCGTCGAACACAGCGGTCATAATGCCGTTCAGCGTTCCCATGATTGCGCTCGTTCAGGTGGTGTGGGCATAGCGCTCTGCCACCCTGCTCCATAGCAAGGGGACGGTACCTACCTTACTCGATGTAACCCAAACCCCGGAGCCGTTCGGTGATATCCTCGTCGGACTCCGCCGACTCCAGTTGGCTCAATTCCTTCTCGATGATGTGAACGATGAATTCCTCCGGCGAGGTGTAACCCGCCACCTCCGCCACCTTCTTGACCCGCTCGTACAAGTTAGCATCCAGCTTGATCTTGGCCACTGCAACACACTCCTCAATTGGTTGGTACCGCTTCCTCCGACGGGGCGAAGATGCTGTGCCCTTCCATCTCCTCGGAGACCGGCACGCCGAACTCCCCCAGGATCGTGGGGGCGATGTCCAGCAATGAAGGCTTTCCCGCGCGGATCGGGCGGTTCGCGAGCACGATCCCGGGCACCAGGTCGGTCGCGATACAGTGGTCCGCGCACCAGGCCTCGGTGTTGTCCACCACGACGGTCTCCGGCACGCCGCCCAGCACCGTGTCCCAACTGCCGCGATAAGCGCTGGCGTAGCCGATTTGCAGATCAGGCCCGATGTCCACATAGGGCCCCGAGTACACCTGGGCACACTGATAGACTTCCTTGATGACCTTCCTGCCGTTCTCCGGATCGACCACGGTGAGCAGCTTCTTGCTGATCTCGTCCAGCAAGGCCTGCTTGGCGGCGGGGTGAACGATGCCCGCCTTCTCCCGCCCCTGCAAGTTGACGTACAGCCCGTTGATGCCCATGCCGTAGGCTCTGGTCTGGGAGAAGTCGATGTTCAACGGCAGGCTGTACTTCGTATCGTAGAGACGCTGGAGGTATCCGTTCTCCAGCAACCAGGTGTTCAGGTTGAAACCGCGCGTGAACGTATCGAACCCGTGGTCGCTTAGCACGATAATGGTCGCGTCCGGGCAGCGCGCCAGAACCTTGCCCAAGGCCCGGTCCGCGTCCTCGTAGACCCGCTCCATCTCGTGGGCGTACTTTTGCTGCTCCTCGGTGGTCAGCGCCGGATGATTGGGCGTGCGCGCCCCCCAGAACATGTGCCCGATCATGTCGGTGCTGCCGAAATAGAAGAACAGCATGCCGGTGGTGAAGTGGTCCAGGGCGAAGTCCAACAGCTTCATCCGTTCCTGATAGACCAGGTCCGCCTGTTCGAGGAATTCATCACGGGTGAGCACGCCGTGTTTGAGCCCCTGGGTCTCCTCCGGCAGCCCCTGGGTGTAGTAGCGCCCCACCGCCTGGGCGACCTCGACAGCAAAGCCCCGCGGCAGTGATACCGGAGCGTTCGGGTCCAACGGGTCGAAGTTGAACGGGGAAACGTAGATCTTGATGCTCGGATGGACTTCCTTGATGTAGAACCGGCACTCAGC
>JAUWNF010000272.1 GCA_030612785.1 Phycisphaerales bacterium | reverse complement strand
AAGCGATTTACTTATCCATTCAAGGGTCAATAGATCCAGTTTGATTCCATCAGGGGGAGAATCACGAAAGCAGCACCTACGGGTGTGTGACCGTCCACAACTAGCAGCCTGCTCCATCCTCGATGCTCTCCCTTACCCTCCGTCTACTCCTACACTACTATTATCGCCCGCGCAAAACGGCCGGTCAAACTCAGATCGCGCAACTTTCCGTTACTGCTGCCGCGCAGGCCTCCCGAAGCGGCATGTCCGAGAGTGGGGCTACCGCGAAGGATGGGTGTTGTCCGTTCCGGGACCTCAGACCTCGACGTCCGGGAGTTCCTCGCTCGATTGCGCTCCTTCGCCCGACCTGATTGCGAGGTCTACGCACAAAAGCTCGCTGCCATATCAGAGTTGTTGGAGTCCGGGCCAACCGCAGAGAACGTCGTATCGGCGCTGGGCAACGACATCCGGGCCCAGACCGCCGTCCCGGCGGCGTTGTGCGCATTCCTATCGCACGCCGACTCATTCGAGGAAGCGGTCACGTTTGCGGTCAGCCTGGGTGGCGACACAGACACGATCGGCGCGATGGCAGGGGCCATCGCCGGTGCCTATCATGGCCTCGAGGGAATCCCGGGCGAGTGGCTTGAGGTCCTGGAGAACACCGGGAAGGGACGAGATTACGTGTTGCGGTTGGCTGCCCGCTTGCATGAACAGCATCTTGAACTCGTCGGTCGCCAAAGTACTTAGGTTCTTGTCAGGAGCTGCTTCGCGTCAACCGGACTTCCCCAGTGCAGCGGCTCCGGCGGAATGATGCATGTGGGATTGGGCAGGCCTTGAGCCGGCACCAACCGCACCTTTCACGGTTGCTTCCGCCCACTCCCTCGCTCCGCGATCTCCGGCAGCCCGGTTTGTGGCAATCCTAGCGCCCGCGTGGGTGTGGTGGAAAGGTGGTCGTCTCGTCCCCTCGCCCACCCGCCACCGGCTGTGGTAGAATCGTCGCTGGAAGCCCGCCTCGTGAATCCGACGGGCTATGCATCTCCGACCAGCGCGTCTGCTTCCTGCTGGAGCCGAATGGACTGAGGATCCTCCGCCCAAGGCTCGTGCAGCATGAGATCATGCAACCGTTCTAGTTCCTCGCGTGCCGCATCGGGCTGCCCCAGACGCACGAGCGCCATGGTGAGAAATGCGATGTCGGCCGGGTGGCCACCGTTCAACTCGTCCGACCGGCGAAGTGTCGACAGGGCGTCGCCGTACGTGCCTACTCTGTACTGGGCGCCTCCGAGCGTATTCAGATACCCACCGGTCGCAGGGCGCAGTCTGCACGCATGTTGGGCGGCTTCCAGCGCCACGTTGTATAGCTCCGGTGAGTGATGCGGGCTCTTGACGACGTCCCAAGCGGCATCACTTAGCAACCGCGCATTATCGGTTTGGCCAACCCGCGGCTAAGCCGCTGTCTCAGGAAAGGAGCGACCCGGCCCATCTCGCCCTGAAGTCCAAGCACGCGCTCTAGCTTCTTGAATGTCTCTCGGGTCCTCGGGTGTTCGGGGCCAAGGTGCCCACCCCAAATCCCCAGGGCTTCGACAAGCAGCGGCTCTGCTTCGGCGTAGAGGGCATTGGAAGCCAGAAGGTCGGCTAGTTCAACGGCCAGGGCTCCAACTGTTGGGTGATCAACACCCAGTTCGGCGCGCGCCTCCTGCAGGCGCTCAACTGCCGTCTCCCGATTCAACGATGTCGGCCTACTCGCATCCTCTGCGGCTGGCTGCTCGGTGTGCTGAGCACTGGCCTGGGCGGTCAACTGCGCCGCGAGCTCAAGGTTGCCTCTTCGGCGGGCAAAAGCGGCGAGTTGCGCGACGGTGGTGAGCACCAATGGGTGACGCTCGCCCAGCAGTCGAGTACGCGCCACCGACGCCTCCTGCAAGCAGCGCTCTGCTTCGACGCAGTGGCCACGGTCCTCCAGCACGCCCGACAGGCTTACCAGTGATTCGGCAACGGCGAGGTGTTGGCCACCGAGTTCGCTCCGCCGCAGGCGCAGGGCCTCCTCCAAGTGAACCAGGGCCTTGTCGTCCTCTCCGAGGCTGTTGTACAAGTTGCCGAGCGTCTGGCGAATCGACGCTTCCGCCAGCGGTGCGCGTTCGAACCTCTGACCAATCCGCTGCGACGCCGTGTCCAGTAGCTCTCTCAGGTCAACGTCACGGCCTACGAGCTCGGGATCCAGCGACTGAAAGACATCGCTGTTGAGGAAGCTGATCGCTGCAGCCGCCACGTCACGTTCATGGACCGCTTGGCGCCAGAACAGGAGTGACACGATCAGACCGGGAGCGAGGATCGCGCACAGTAGCGTCAGCACGGCCACGGGTGTCTGTCGGAAGTATCTACGGGACTGTTTCCACAGTACATATGCAAGCGAATCGCACTTGGCTTCGATCGGTTCCCCAGCAAGGTAGTGGCGGATATCGCGCGCCAGCTCGCCGGCGCTTTGGTAACGCCGCTCGCGCTCTTTGGCCAGTGCCCTGAGGACAATCGTCTCAATCTCATTGTCGATGGGGCACTCGCCAGCGCGAAGGCGGCGCGTCGCGCGGTGGCTGATTCCCGCATCGGGCTCCCATCGGCGGCTGAGCGGTGTCGGAGGCGTTTCGCTTATGTGGCGCAAGACGTCCGGGATTCGTCCCTCGACAGGATAGGGATGCTGGCCGGTCAGGAGTTGGTAGAGGATAACGCCAAGTGAATAAACATCCGTACGGATGTCGATCTCGTCAGAGCTGCCGCCGGCTTGCTCCGGGGACATGTAGGGCAGCGTTCCCACAATCTCCTGGCTGATTGAGATGGGCCTTTCGGCTGGGGCGGCAAGCGGTTTGGCGAGGCCGAAGTCAAGTACCCGGGGCACGCCGGTTGTGTCGATCACAATATTCGTCGGCTTCAAGTCCCTGTGAATGACGCCCTTCTGGTGGGCGTACTGAACTGCATCGCAAACAACCGAGAACAACCTGAGCACATCTTCCAGCGTGGGCTTCTTGCTGCGAACGTACTGATCGAGCGGTTCGCCGCGAACGTAGTCCATTACGCAAAACCGACTGCCATTGGGCATGGTTCCCGAGTGGAAGATCGAGATGATACTCGGATGCCGCAGTTGGGCGACGAGTTCGATCTCCCGCTCGAAGCGCCGCCGCGCCGACCTGGAGGCATGTGGCCCCTTGAGTAGGACCTTAATCGCCACCTTACGTTTGGTAGATTCCTGAATCGCTTGGTACACCACACCTTGGCCACCGCGGCTTAACTCGCGCGTGATCTTGTAGCCCTTGATTCTCAGGCCTGTCTGCGACGGTGCGCGGGCGTCGGCGGGCTCGAAGGTCTCAGGAACATCCAACGCACCAGGCCAGCTCCTGCTGGGACGGGGGTCACGAACCCGCATGAAACCCTCACCGGCCTGTTCGTCGTGTTCGAGCAGCGACTCGATCTCGGCCCGTAACTCCGCATCTTCTTCGCAGGCCTCTGCCAGAAAAGAAGCACGCTCCTCTGGAGTCCGCCGTAGGGCCTCCTCAAACAGCGCCTGAACGCGCTGCAACGGGTCAGCGGTCATGGCCCGGTGCTCCAGTTTGTCCTTGTATCGCCCTTGCTCAACTCGCGGTGCAACCATGCCCGCGCGAAACGCCACTCGTAGTCTACTGTCCGCGGCGAAACGTCCAGCGCTCCAGCGGTTTCGTCCACGCTCAGTCCGGCGAAATACCGCAGCATCACGACTTCAGCCTGACGTGGGGCGGTGTGCTCCAGGTTCTGCAGAGCTTCGTCCACCGCGAGCACCTCGACCGGATCATCATCGAAGACGGGGGGCTCCTCGTTGCTCAGTTCTGGCTGCTGCCCACCGCCACGTTTGAACCTGCCTCTCTTACGTGCGTCATCCACCCGGATGCGGCGCATTGCTCTCGCCGCGGCGCCGAAGAAATGGCGTCGGTTGGCCCACTCGATCGGCTCGTCACCAGTCAGTCGGAGGAACGCTTCGTGGACCAGAGACGTGGAATCGAGGGTGCAGCCGGGGCCCTCGCGAGCCAGTTGGCATCGCGCCACCCGGCGCAACTCGTCATAGACGGCCGACCAGAGACGGTCCGCCGCCGCGGCATCCCCCCGGCCTGCCGCGACCAGGAGCTGCGTAACGGGTCCTGGATTCCTGGCAGCCACCTCGCACACCTCGAAAGACGAAGGAACCGAACACTCCCATACTAACGGGGCACTCTAGCTTATCCAAGGGGTTGTCGCCCCGCGTAACCGGTTTTTCTACCGGAGGTTAGCACAATCCGCCGAGCTGGACTGGATTCCCATTGCGTCCATTCCGTCCGTTCGGCGCACGTTCATGTGAATGCGGAACGAAACCATGACGAGAGGAGATCTGAAATGAACACGGCAAGTCGAAATGTGCTCATCGCTACGGCGGCGTGGCTCGCGGCCTGCGGGTCGGCCCTCGGGGACGACAAGCCGAGCGTCGGCAGGAGGATCGGCGGTTTCCTGCGGCAGGCCGATCGGCGTATCCAGAAGGAACTGGACCGGCGGCCTGAAGTACGAAAGGGGATCACAAGGGGAATAGATGTGTTCGCGGATAACATCATCGACGCCGTCGAGCCGGAGGCCGATGATGACACCCGACGCTTCGCACGGAACGGCGTTCAGATGTTCCTGAACCCGTCACGCACCGAGTCGAACCGCGCCTTCGGTAACATGCATAACATGATTGCGGACCGGGTCGGTGGCAATCGTGGCAGCAACTCCTCCCATCGCGGTCGGGCCGGCTGGTCCGGCAGTCGCTCGTCCAGCGTGAGCGGAAACGCCCGCGGTACGACCCTGCGGCGCTCGTCCTCGGGCTCAGGCGTCACGCTGCCGCCTGCCATCTTTGCGATGGGGCAGGCCGATTGGCACCGTCAACTTTGGGTTCGCGCGGACGAGGGTATGCTCGCGGTATCGCATTCGGTCAGTCGTTTCCTGCCGCGGGCGCACGCCAGGCTCACGGTGGCGTTGGCGGAGACTGGCCTGTCATCGAATGCCGCTTCGACGCTGGTGACGGTCGCCATGGGGCTCGGGGGGCTGTTCGGGCTGTACCTGATACTGTTCTTCCCACGGCGGCGGCTCAAACGACAGGTCCGGCAACTCCGCCGGCAACTTGAGCACGAGTGGGCCCCGGGGGTTCCGACTGGCAGCGCGGGTTGAGAGTTACGTTGCCGCGTCTCGCCGCCAATTGAAGGAACGGGCGGCCCGGGAGCGCCGGCTAGCCAATCAGGCCTACCGCCATCCCCTCGGCGTGGCGGTCGAGACGCTGACCGAAGATCCTCGTCGACGGCTGGGCTTGTACCTTGGCACCCACGGTGCTGTAATACGCCGCGTAGCACCGTCGTCCCCGGCAGCTAAGGAATCGCGTAAAAATAAGTTAAATGATTCCGGTGTACTTCGCCGATAGGAGAATATGCCGGATGCCGCAGTGGTGCAATGGGTTCGCGGGAAGTACCATTCGTTGTCGGACGTA
>JAUWNF010000063.1 GCA_030612785.1 Phycisphaerales bacterium | reverse complement strand
AGGCACAAGGCCCGCGGCAAGAGGAAGAAGGCACCAGGCAAGAGGCAAGAGGAAGAAGGCAAGAGGAAGCGGGATTGGAACGCAGAGACGCAGAGAGCGCAGAGACTTTGGACCTTGGACCTTGGACTTAACTGATGCAAGCGGTAGCGATCACCATTCCGGTTGACGACACCTACACGGTGGGCGACTGTGCCGACGTGTATGTGGACGGCGAGAAGCTGAACAAGTCGCCGATTGCGTTCTTCCCCGAAGGGAGCCGGTACGAGAGCCGCCACCTGGTAGACGCGCATTTGAGCAGGCCGCACCTCGGCGTGCCGCCGGCGGTGGGGCACCTCGAGGGGATGCACCTGTACGGCACGCATCTGCGCCCGGCCAAGCCGATCCGGCTGGTCACGCACCCGCTGTATCATGGCGAGCACGTCATTCAAGTGCGCGTGTTCGACTATCTCGGCAACGAATCGCTGGACGACCCGGCGGAAGATATCATTATGATCGAGACCGGCCCAACGGCGCCGAAGAACCTGCGGTTCCATTCGCAGGACGTCCCCGGGCCGGTGACGTTTTCATTTACCCCAAGTGTGGAGCTTCAAACATGAGTGCGAAACGTATTCTTTCGGCGGTGCTTTGGGCGGCCTGGCCGGTTGCGTGCCTGGCCGACGTGTACCCCAGCGAAGTGTATCCGCCCGACGCCACTATTTTGCTGCTGGATGGCGAGACCAATCAGGAGACGGGGTTGGCCTACGTCGCCAAGGGCACCGGGTCTTACAGCACCCCGACCTATGAGGTGCAGTACAACCGCCGGCTGCTGCGTCAGAACGCGCTGCTCGCGACGATTGGCCAGGGCCGCGTGGTGGACGAGGGCGCTCTCACCTTCGGCGTGTTTCCGATGGACTACTATCTCGGCGGGACGTTGAAGTCGTTTGCCGGTGCGACGGCACAGAGTGCCACAGACGACGATACGAATCACGTTTGGATCGACAGCGCCAACGCCTTGCAGGTGGCGACGAACGGCCTGCCGGCGGACCTGACCGCGTTTGTGCCGCTGGCGGTGCTCACCACGTCCGGCGGCGACATCACTGCCATCGAGGACCTGCGCGGGGCCGTGCTGTTTGCGGCGGCGCTTGGCGGGGGCGACGTCGACTTGGAAGCACATGTAACCGGCACGCTGCCGGTGGGCAACGGGGGCACCGGCGAGACGTCAGATTACGTGGTGCCATACAGCCCGACGTTCCACATCTCCGGCACGCTCAGCGTGCAGGTATATACGATCGAGTGGGTCGCCCCGGTCCAATTCAAGTTCAAGAGCGCTACCGGTCGGGTGGGCACCGCACCGACCGGAGCGTCGCTGATCGTAGACGTCCGCGACGACGGGGCCTCGCTGTTTGCCAGTCAGGGCGAGATGATCAATGTCGCAGCCAGCGAGCAACAGGACACCTCCGCGACGAAGGACGCCATCGTCGCCGTCGGCAGCGTCATCACTATCGAAGTCGAGCAGGTCGGTTCCAGTGTTGCCGGGGCTGATCTCACCATGGTGCTCGATGGGCGAGCGCCGTTCTCAGAGTAAGAGTAAGAGTAGGAGTCTCTGGCGTGCCAACGGTCGAACTCACCCCGGTCGCCGACGCGACCATCGACGGCGCTCGCCCGAACTCGTACTACGGGAGTAGCTCGAGCCTATTTGTGAAGTCGGCCGTGTGGGGCGACCCAGAAAAGCGAGCCCTGCTGAAATTCAATTTAACCTCGATTCCGGTCGCCGCGGCAATCCACAGCGCGCAGCTCCACCTCTATTGTCATGTGCCGGCCGGCGCAACCAAGGCTGCGTACGCGCGTCTGCTCACCGCCCCCTGGGCGGAGGGGACCGTGACCTGGAACCAACGAACAGCGGTAATACCTTGGGGCCGCCCCGGCGGCGACTTCGAGACCCTGCCCTTCGCGGCGTTTGCGATACCAACCGCAGCAGGCTGGATCGAGCCTATCGACTGCGTCGATGGAGTGGCAGAGCGACTCGGCACCGGCCAGTTGAGTTGCATTCTCATGAGCGCAGGGGCCTTCCCCGTAGTGGAAGCCCAGCTTTACAGTCGCGAGGCGTCGGCGTCCCTGCGGCCGAAACTCGTCGTCGAATACTCGCTCGCCGGCCGCTACAACCTGTACCGTGGTGCTACTCGGGAGACCGTCGATTTCGAGACGCGGGTCGGGCAGGCCCGGCCGGGTGACAGTCTGATCGCCGAGTTCGCCCATCGTCGCCCGTCCGGCACCGGCTCATACTGCTATTGCCTCAAGGGCGCAGGCCCCGCGGGGCACGAGACTGATCCGCACGACACGGCGTACTACGAGATCGAGTATCAGAACGGCACGCGCGTCACGCCCCCGCCGGCCCCGCCGCTGTCGGCGAGCGTGAAGCCGTACCGCGACGGCCAGGCGGAGTTCGCCGTGGTGGTGGACCAGGCCGCCGGGCGCGTACCGGCCAAGTGGCTAAAGTGCTACAACAATGGCGGTTCCGGCGAGGTTGATTACGAGATGCCAGTCGGACCGGCCATTCCGCTGCCGTCGTCGGTTGGCCGACCCACGGTGCGCTTCATGATCGATCCGGGCCTGCCACATGGGACGGAGGTAAACTGGTCGGTGCGGGGCATGTCGGCTGATCTCGTCGAAGAAAACAACACCGAGGTGTACACCGCCGTGGTCGATGCGGAAGGACCGCCGGCGCTCAGCGAGTTCTTCGTGGAGGAGTGCGATGCTTGACGCAGTTGCTCAACTGCTCGATCGCCATCGTCGCGCTCAGGAGCGGGCCAGGGCGGACCTCACGCCCGCGGCGTGGGAGCCGCCCTATATTGGAGGGGCGTCATCCGCAACCTCCGCTGCCGACCGAATCGTCCGCGTCCACACGCTGCACGAGGCTGGCGAAGAAGGCAACGACCTCGGGCCATACCTCGACGTCGTGCGCCAGGTGGTCACGTATCCGACTACTGATGAAGAAGTGTTTCGGTTCGACTATTCGGAGGCGGAGAACCCCGACGAGGACTGGATCGAGATTTACTTCTGGCTTACAGCAGGATCACCCTGGGGCGGCGTGGCGGCGTGGTTCGCGGCCAATGGGATCACGCTCGGCGAGGGTTTTACGGTCGCAGAGGTCACCGCAGTCGAAGAGTATTTGGTGACCGATGGCGACACCGAGTACCAGGTGCTCAGTGACGAATCGACTGGTTGGGATTGGGTGGTGTCCCGGCCGGGCGTACCGCAGGTCACCTACTCGGACACACTCGATGACGAAGAGGAGCTGGTCACCTTCGCGGCATATCCCGATCCGGAAGTGATGGCGGAGTTGACCGATGCACAGGGTGAACTCATCGAGGGCCGCGAACTCGCTGAGTTCTATGCGGTCGACCAATACTTGCTGGCCCAGCCCTACGGCGACGGGTGGGTGGCATGGAGGGCCTCTGCCGGGGCCGTGGTCGTCAAGGTCACGGACACCTCCAGTGTCCTGACGGTTATCAAGCAGACCTGGACCGGGTCCGGGTGGTCGGACCTCGGCAACACCTTCACCGCGAGGCCACATCCGGAACTCGGCAAGGACGACTATGCGGAGAATGACCGGTACCTGGCCTGGCGCATCGGCGACGAGTGGTTCGTCGGACCGCTGGTGGACACGGGGACCGAGGGGTATACGGGGACGCGCACCGTGGTAGAGGACATTTCCTTCGACGCAGACGGCTGTGTCGATGGGTTCACGACGAAGAACTTCTACTACCAGGATGGTCTGCTGAAAACGGTGACTTGATGGGCTTTCATTCGATCGACACCTCGTATTGTCACTGCTGCAATCCATCGGGCGAATGCAAGGGCATCGTGTGGAAAGGTTGGAACGCCCCGATCCCCCTGACGTATTTTCGCACGAGCTACGGCTCGGGCGAAGACGATCCCGAGAGGGACGCGCTAGATGGGGAAAGCGTCCTGGTCCCCGGGCTTGTGACTCCATACGGAGTGGTTGGCGAATGCCCAACCACTTGTCAGAAACATCGCGACGAGAAGACGTGCTTGCAAGCATGTATAGGGGAGTTGCCCCCAGATCCAGATTGTTCAGGGTATCAATCCTGTCTGTCTTCATGTGGTCTGACCGCGGGGGGGGCCTGGGGGCTTGAGGCCTGGCCAGATAATTACTACTGGACCACCCTTCGAGGAGGCAGGGTGGTGCTTTGTCTTCATCACGGCCCTCCATATACGCTTCAACTTTCCGTGAATCTGCTCTTACTTAGGTACACATACTACGCGGGAACGCCACCCGTCTCATGTCACGTGCATGACTGGTACACGATGAGCTTTTGGGACGATATTAGCGATGGTTGGGCAAGCTGGAGTGAACTTCGGGACGCAGGACCTGGAGCGATCGCCTGCGCTCTTGAATCCTTGTGGAATGGTGTGGTAGTAGGTTGATGATGTTGACGCGCGAACATCTTGTCATCGACCGTCCAGCCCTCACGGCCACCGTGCTGGACCGCGACGTGTGCCAAGCGCAGGGTATTCCCCCGGACCTCTCGCCGCGCGACCTGTTCATGCTCTTGCTGACGGCAGATCGAACGCACGCCGTTCCCAGCTTCACCTACGGCGATTTTCGTAGGCTGTGTGGTCCGCTGAAGCTGCCGCGGCGACGCGGCGATCCTGGCCTGCCCCGTAAGGCCATGCAGTTCCTCAAGGTCACCAGCGGCCCCACCGTAGTACATTCCGTGTTCGAGGCCCGGTTGTCGCGGTGCCGGCACGGTTGCCCGCATCTGAAGACTGTGGCCGGCAGGTTTTACTGTGGAGCTTGCGGCTGTGACAAATGGCGCCTGGCTGAACTTCGCACGAAGCTCTGGTGGGCGCGGGTCGAGTGCCCCGCCGGCCGCTTCCCGGCGATCGACGAGCGCCGACGGCGAGAATGCCTGCAGGGTCGCTGGCGAACACTGATCGGGCAAGTCTGGCGGCGAGTGAAAGTGGCGGGGCGCCGTTCGCGAGCCCGCCGTCGGAATCGCGTAACGCCCAACTTGGGGCGTCGGCAGGGTGTGGCCGACGAGCAGGACATCAAGGAGCGACGGAGCTCCGGAACTGGCGGCCGGTGAGCAAAAAGCCCGCCCTTCGGTCGGGCGAATTGAACCCGGTTCGAGGGCGGTTTGAAGCCGCTTCAAAGCGGCCGAAAAAAACTTGGAAAAAACTTTTCCGAACGCCCCACCAGGGTCGGCCGGAATTTTCGCGCGCTGCCCGCGTGCGCCGAGTTGGTGTTTTCTGCGCCGAACTTTGGTCCACCTTAGACCCGACGGGGAATTCCTCTTCAGAGAAGAGGTCTGGATCAACACGCGCCTGCCCCAGAATCCGTGTAACCCAAAGCCACCCAAGGGGTTACAATCGGTAAGCGGAGCACTGGTGTATACTGTGGTTGGATACCCGGCGCACCTCTGGGCGCTCCGGGCCGCAGGGGCTACCTTTGAGCCTGGGATCACGAATATAGCGACCTGACGGACGAATAAGTCGGTGTGGGCAGAACCCCGCGGCTGACTGGCGTAAGCGCAAGGAGTATCGCATGCTCGGTCGTCTACTCAGTACCCGCCTTCGAGCCGCCGAAGCCGCTGTGCGGCAAGGGCGGCTGGACGAGGCGTATCGCATCGCTCTCGCACCGGACATCCGGGCGCAGCGGCGGGGCGCGGCGCTGCTTCGCCAGCTCAGCGACAAGTTCATCGCTCGGGCGCGGGAGCACTTCGCGTCCGACCGTTTCTCCGAAGCGTTACGCGACCTGGACCGCGCCGAGACCGGGGGGGCTGCGCAGGAGCGGATCGACGAACTACGCCAACAGATCGACACGGTGGCCACCGAGGCGGCCCGGCAGGAGCACTCGCGGCGCGAGCGGCTGGCCCGAGCGCGGCGGCGCGTCGCGGAAGGTTCGCTAGCGGCCGGACAGCGCATCCTCGACGCCGCCAGCCAAGGTGACACGGAGGCCGCCAAGATGAAGCGAGACATCCAAGTGCGCGAACACGAGGCCTCGGAAATCTTCAGCCAGGTGGAGAAGTTGATCCGTGACGGGCAGTGGATCGCCGCGGTCGAGCGGTTCGCCAAGGCCAAGGGCCTTGATCCCCACGATCCCGCATGTGTGAAGCTCGATAACGAACTGTGCACGCGCATCCTCAGCAACGCACGGAAGTCGATCAAGGAGGGACGGGTCGCGCGGGCGGCCGACGAACTGGCGTGCCTGGGCGATCTCGGTCAGGCCTTGCCTGCTAAACGCGAGGTCGAGGAGATGATTCGGCTGGTCCAGCAAGCCGGGGACGCCCTTCGCACCGGGGACTACGACGGCGCGGTCCAAAGCACGATGCGCCTGCAACACCTCGCACCCGACATTGGCTGGTCCTCCAAGGTCGTCAAGCAACTCGGAGCGCTTGACGAAATGGTAACATCGCTACGGGCCGGCCCACTGGGGGCATTCGCGCACGCCGCGCCGGCGGTCCGACCAGCGGCGGTGAGCCCGCAACATCCAACAGACCTGGCGGAGACCATCGCGTTGCCCTCAGCCGCCCGGGCGGGCGGATTACCTGAGCGTCTGCTGTTGCTCGTGGATGGCGGAGGCAGCTACCTGCTGCTGCGTAACGATCGCGTTTCCATCGGCAAGGCGGCGACCAGCAACCCGGCCGACATCGCCATCTTTTCGGATCTGGCCGACCGGCACGCGGATATCGCTCGGGTGGAGGACGACTACTTCCTGTTCGGGCCGCACGAGGTGGAGGTGAGCGGCAAGCGCACCGGACACCAATTGCTCCAGAACGGCGACCGCGTGGTTCTCGGACGGAAGGCGAGATTCACCTTTCGGTTGCCTAACCGCAAGAGCCCCAGCGCCACCCTGGATCTGAGCGATACTTCGAAACTGCCCAACGACGTTCGGCGGGTGGTGCTGTTCACCAGGAACGCGATGATCGGGTACGGTAAAGGGTTTCACATTCAGTGCCAGATGGCGCGCAACCCGCTGGTGCTCTTCGAGCGCGGCGGGGCGTTGTGGGTCCGGCTCTCCGGACGAGGATCGGCGGCACCGGAACCCGTGCGGGTGGACCTGGGCAGGACAATCGAGATTGACGGTGTGAGCATGGTGGCCAAGCCGTGGTCGGTTCGGCCGGGAGGGATCAAGCACGTGTAGCGGCCTGCTTTTTGTGGGACCGGCTTTCCAACCGGTCGATTGACAGGCTAGAAAGCCGGTCCCACAGGAGATGGCCCGCGAGAGGCAGGCCACTGCGAGCGGGTGAATGGGAAGAGACAGACATGGCATTTACGTTCAAACACGGTGATCGGCCACTGGAAGGCTACACGATCCAGCGCGGCGTCGGGCGCGGCGGGTTCGGCGAGGTTTATTACGCGGTCAGTGACGGCGGGCGGGAAGTGGCCCTCAAGTACCTGCGCGACAACCCCGCGATCGAGTTGCGCGGGGTCTCCCACTGCATGAACCTCAAGAGCCCGCACCTGGTCACCATCTTCGACGTCAAGCAGAACTCCGAGGGCGACTACTTCGTCATCATGGAGTACGTGCAAGGCCCGTCGCTGCGTGATCTGCTGATCGCTGAGCCGGAGGGGCTGAGCCCGCAAAAGGCTGCCTTCTTCATCCGCGAATTGGCCAAGGGCCTCGGTTACCTGCACGAGCGCGGCATCGTGCACCGTGACATGAAGCCGGGCAACATCTTCTACGAGGACGGGTACGTCAAGATCGGCGACTACGGGCTGAGCAAGTTCATCTCGGTGTCACGCCATAGCGCCCAAACCGCGAGCATCGGCACGGTGCACTACATGGCTCCGGAGGTCGGCAGTGGTGACTATCATCGCGGTATCGACATCTATGCTCTGGGGGTGATGCTCTACGAGATGCTCCTCGGGAGGGTGCCCTACGACGGGGCCACCATGGGCGAAGTGCTCATGAAGCACCTCACCGCTCAACCGGAGGTGGACGAACTCCCCGAACCGTTCGGTGAGGTCATCCGCAAGGCCCTGGCCAAGGATCCCAAGGATCGTTATCAGAGCGTGGAGGAGATGGCTGAGGAGATTCTCGGCGTCGGCGAGGTCCGCGACAGCTTGGCGGGCTTCAATCCGCATAGCCTGACTGCGGCGGCCGGTGCCGTCCGTCCCGACAGACCCACCCCGTTCCCATCACCTAACCCCCCCCCTCCGCCACCGCCGCCTAAGGGCGTACGTGTTGGATGGCAATCGCCTGATGGTCTGAGGCGCGCTCACCTGATCCGTGCCCAGGGTCCGGTCGTTGGAGAGCTTTCCGAGCGGCTGGCGCGGCGCGCGCAACGCATCGGCGAAAAAGTTACCCGCCGCAGAAATCACCTAGAGAGAAAGCACGGGCGCAGACGCCCCCGTCATCAAGGCGCACCGTATCGCTCTTTCACCCAGGGCCTCGGCCGGGCCAAGCACTGGGTCATTGCGATTCTGCTCATACTCGGCATTGCCACGGGCGTGGGTCTGCTCGCGGGAATCGTTAGTGGACATGGGACCTTGGGAGCAAGTGCCGGGCTGGGGGTCTTGATGATGTCCACCGGGGTGATCGCCTCGCGGAAGGTAACTTCCTGGCTGGGGCAGGCAGCGCAACCGGTCTGGGTCCACCGGCTGGCGACGCTGGGATGTTGTGGGGCATTGCTGGCCATCGCGATGACGCCGGTTATGGCCGCGACGAAGCACGTCCCGACTGAACTGCCCAAGCTTTCGTACACAGGTACGTCCTTCGAGATAGACGAGACCGTGCGGATGATCGCTCAGGTATCAGACTACATCCGCCGGCCGTTGTTCCCCGGTGCTCCGATGACGCTGCTGGCCCTGATCCTCACCGCGATGCTCGTGGATTGGGAGAAACGTCTGGAGCACGGAGCAGCCGGCGAGATGAGCGTTGGCCAGGCGTTCACCGCCGGGCTGTGCGCGTTCATCTTCACCGCGATCTTCAGCCAGGGTAACGACCGTCTGATGTTCATGGCTGCCGGGGTAGCGGCGGCCACTTCCTTCGCGGTGCAGGGCGTAGCGTGGTTCGTTCCTCTGCGGGGTTTGTATTCGCTAGCGCCGTCTCTGCCCAAAGGAAACGAGCCCGCGGGCGCTGCAGCCGCACCGCCTGTCCCTCCCGTCGCGGCGCGGGTCGAAGCCGCAGGCGAGCGCATCGGGCAGCATGTCTCCGGCACCTTCGATCGCCTGCGCCATGCGGTAACGCATTGGGCGGGCGAACCCGCCGAGGGTCAACCGGGCATCCCGATGGCTCTCCCCGTCGAGCAGGATTCGCCGCACGCCCGTCTGGCGTCATCAGTTCCGTTGCCGCCGCTACGACACACCGCGACCCGGGCGTTTTGGAGCGTGGTCAGCTTCCTGCTGTTGGCCGGCGCCGTGGTCTCGTTCCTGAGCACCGTGCTGGTGAAGGACATCCGCTGTTGCACCGATGACCGACAGGGTTTCCTGACTCTTAGTGTGGCCTGCTGTGCCCTGCTTGGGTTTGCGCTGCGCAAGACCGGGTTGCGGAAGCGACCGACGTTCTGGCAAAACACTCTGCGCCCGTTCCTGTTCTCATTGACGGTAATCGGCATGGGCGCGCCGATTATCGCCCTGTCGGTCCAGCCGCATCTGTGCGACGAAGCACGCCTGGGATCGATCAGCGGTCTAGTCCTCTCGGGAGTCTTGTTCCTATTCCTGCTCTTGGTTGCCCGTGGTCGTGGTTCTGCCCCCGCGCCCTTCCTGGTCGGCGAGAGCGGCGCGGACTCCGGCCGACCCGCTGCTGAGGCGCCTGCCGGCTGGGACGCGCTTGACGCCCCGGCCGAGCAGGAAATCGACGACGAACGTGGCGACGCCGGCACCGCCTGAACGACGGGCCGACGCATTGGCCCCGTTGGACAGATCGGGGCGAACGGATCGTCCCGCCTCAATCCGATGCGTCTCGGCGGCCGGCCGGGACTACGCACACTTCACCAAGCGGTAGACGTAGAACGAAACGAAGCACTCGCCGAGCACCGGCAGGCGGGTCAGCGCCTGCGTCGCTCGGGCTTTGCACGATCCGCTGAAACCGTGTGTTTCCCGGTGGGCGATCGCCAGGCGTTGGGCTCGGACCGCGCGCTCGAACTGTCGGCGCGTCAAACGATTCAGGAAGGGTTCGTAGGTGGTCATCGTGCGCCATTTGTTAGGTCGCTTACGGCCGGTCGTCGGGTCGGTGTCCCAAATGCGCGGAACGAAGTCGGGGGCATCGTACAACTCCGCACACGCGGTAAACACCGTGCGCGGGCGGAGAACCAGATGTATCCACGGGAGGGGAATCAGCGATTCAACATGATGACCGTAAGGCCCTCTCCACGGAGACCACCACACCCACACCTCACCCCCCGGGCGCAAGACGCGCCGCCACTGGGCAGCGGTCTCGGTCGGATGCGGAGTGTGTTCCACCACGTCGAAGCAGCAGATCAGGTCCACGCTTTCGTCTGCCAGCTCGATCCGCCGGTCGTCGGTGGCGGTGACGAATCGGAGGGCATCACGGGCCTGGGCCGTCAGGTGCGCACGCTTCTCCTCGGCTTTGGCGACGGCTTTCGCCTTCAGGTCGATCCCCACAACACTGCGGCATCCGAACTCAGCGGCGAGTATGAGCGACAGATCTCCGTTTCCACAACCGAAGTCCAATACGTCTGCGTCGCGTAGGCGTGCGGGTTGAAAATGAGAAGTCAGTTGCCGACGCAGGGATTGTGCCCGCCACCGGTCATAGGCGCGGGCATCGGTCGTGCGTTGCAGGCCGTCGCCACGATGGAGCGCCGACCGCCCACTCACTCGGCGAGCCGCCCGAAAGAGCAACCAGCCGTCAAGCCCCAGGCGACCGTGCTCGGGCACGCGGCACGATGCACTGATGTCTAACTCACCTGCCAAGATCGCTCCTCGTCTCTGACTGTCGTCTGTCGACACCCGCAGTCCTCGTTAGCGTTATCGGCGGTTTGTCTCCCCAGGTGCAGGAGCATCACCGCGAGGGTCTCCGTGACGATTCGTGTATTCCTGCACGCCGCGCATGAGAATCGGTGGCTCCGTCGGATCGATTCG
>JAUWNF010000598.1 GCA_030612785.1 Phycisphaerales bacterium | reverse complement strand
TCAGGGAGCGACCACGGCACCGACCCTGGCGGTGGAGCGGCGGACCCAAGGCCGTCAGGCGATTGTGATCCTGACCCTGGTTCTGCTCAGCGGGCTGTGGATCGCCTTTTCGATGACGGTCTTCT
The DNA here is from genome assembly GCA_030612785.1 of Phycisphaerales bacterium. Taxonomy (GTDB): domain Bacteria; phylum Planctomycetota; class Phycisphaerae; order UBA1845; family UBA1845; genus JAAEQG01. Next base: position 2,570 of record JAUWNF010000598.1, on the reverse strand, counting down.
TCGTCGGACCGGCGGAGTGGGACGACAATCAGTATTGCGACATGGCGGCCGTCCCCCGGTCGAGCACGTGGGTACCCAACCGCTACGTCCACATCTGGACGCTGCGGTTCTTCTACTTGCTCATGGAGTCAAGGCAGATCGCGGCGGGCCTGTATTCCGCGCTGGTGGTCGTGGGCCTCATCTGGGTGGCGTATTTCCTGGGACGGCGGATGAGTGGGCCCGCGGGCGGGCTCGTCGCCGCGTTGCTCATGCCGCTCTATCCGGTGCTGCTCAAGTACATGACCGTGCCGTACTGCGACGAGCCCATGATCCTGTGGAGCGGCGTGGCGCTGGTATGCGCGTTGCTCGCCGGCGAGACGGAATCATCCCGCGCCCGCTGGATGGCGATCGCCGCGAGCGGGCTGTTCTGCTTCATGTCCGTCAAGTGTAAGGAGACGGGACTGGCGGTTGTACCGCCGGTGCTGTTACTGCTGTGGCGCGGCGAAGGCAAAGCCAAAGTGTTGGCCCAGTGGGTTGGGGGCATGTTGTGCGGGTGGGTCTGTCTGATCTTTCTGGACTTGATCTTCATGGGCGACTTATGGTTTAGTTGTCGCTATTCGAGCTACTTCCCGAAACGTACGCCCAACCCCAACCCGACCATCCGCGCCGGCATGGAATACCTCGAGTTGCTGGCCTCGCGGTCCTTCCTGGGCTTCTCATTATTAGGTGCCGCGGGGGGGCTGTTATCGTTTCGCGAGAATCGCGTCGTCCGTACCGTGGCGGTTTGGGCGTTCAGCGTGCTCGTTTTCCAGTCCCTGATTTCGGTCAGGTACGGGGGCATCCAGGCGCTGGACCGTTACGCGGTCGGGGTCGGTGTTCCGTTGATCGTCCTCGCGGCACATTGGATCATCCAGGTGTGGCAGAGACCACGCTCCGAGGACCGGCGCAAGTCCGTCACACTTGCGGTGGTGATCGCGGTTCTGGTCGGGCTGACCGCTTATGGTCTCCATGCCCATTGCAGCGGTGATCCCGACCCCAAGAGCAAGGCGTGGCGTTTGTACTTTTTCCTGGTGCCCCTGACCACGGTCACCCTGTTCGCGATTCCGTGGTTGGCGGCGGGCCGGTGGCTTTCACGTGCCGCGGTGGTCGCCTTGGCGGTAATGAGCGGGGTGCTGAGCGTCTCGGGCACCCTGCGCTACGTGGAGCGTAGTGAGGCCAAGCTAAAGCCCTGGGTCCAACTGGCTGCTGAACTGGACCGGACCGGCGCGACCCTGGCCCACTGGAAGTTCCCCAAGTCACCGCGTATTGTCTGGCGCACGCGGGCGCTGTCGGCCGCGCCTCCACAACGTATTCAGATGCGCCCGGTTTCCTCCCTGGACGAAATCGAAACGGACGAACGGTTGCTCACCGACGCGGAGTGGTGGCGCAAACCGAGCGACGAACAACAGGCCATGCTCTCCGCCGGCTGGCGCCCCTTCATGAGCGGTTCCGATGGAAAACGCACGTTCGTGGTGTGCCGCCGCGCCGGCGGCGCCGCGCGCAACTGAACGACCGTGAACGACTCGGCATCACGTCTCAGCCCCCGATGGCGATCAGCAAGAACAACAGGGTGGCGACCAGGACCCCGCCCGTCACCACCGCCACCGGGAAACGAAACCAGTACAACCCGCAGAGCTGGCGCAGGTATAGCAACTGCTGCCATAGCGTCAGCTTGCTGTCACCACGAACCCGGTCAGCGAATATAATGGGGATTTCGGCGCATCGGCGGCAACGCGACTTCACCATCAACTCCAGCCCGATCTTGTAGCCGATGGGGTTCAGCCGCTCGGCCCGCTGCCAGACGTCGCGCCGCAGGCAGAAGAACCCGGCCATCGGATCGCGCACCGGAGTCAGCGGCCGGGCCGGCAGCGTTGCCAGCCAACTGTTAAGTCGCCGCAACCACGGCCAATTCCGCATCTCGCCCCCGCCGACATAGCGCGAGCCCAGGGCGAAGTCGGCCTCGCCCGTGAAGACCTTATCGGCCACGGTGGGAATGCTCTCAGGCGGATGCGAGAGGTCCTCGTCCATCACCAGGAAAACGTCGTGCCGCGCCTCCGCAAAGCCTCGGACCACCGCAGAACTCAAGCCGCGCTCGCCCTTGCGGACCACGATGCGTATGTCATAGTCGGCAGCCAGTTCCTGCACGACGGTCGCGGAACCGTCGTTCGAGTCGTCATCGACGACGATAATCTCCACCACGATCCCCGCCGCCCCCGTAGCGGCGAAGCCCCGTTCGCACAGCGGACGCAGGTTGGGCGCTTCCTGGTAGGTCGGAACGATGATTGCCAGTTGACGTTCGGCGGATTCCATCGCCCCGTATCATACAGGCTAAAAAGCCTGTCCCACATGGTTTTGCCACGGCACGGGCTCATTTGCCAAGCAGCATTGGTCAGCCGCCGGTAATAGAGGCTTCTCCGCTGGTGGGGTCGATTTGGACGGTCATGGTCAGCGTACCAACCTGGAGGGTGACCGTAGCGGCGGTGGTCTGATCGGTTTGCCCGTAGGAGCCGAAGGCGATCTGGCTATCACCGCCCAGCGAATAGGCCTGGATG
>JAUWNF010000292.1 GCA_030612785.1 Phycisphaerales bacterium | reverse complement strand
GGGCACCGGCAACATGGAGCTGATACTCTCGCGCACCCTGGCCAACATACGCCTGTGGCCGGCCATTGATCTCGAACAATCAGGCACGCGCAAGGAAGAGAAGCTGCTGACCCCCGACCAACTGGCGGCGTCCAACGGTTTACGGCGCACGTTGCACGGCAAGGGCGATCTGCGGGTCATGGAAATGCTGCTGGACGCCATCCGCAAGCACCCCGACAACGCCGCGTTCGTGGCCGAACTGGTTAAGAGCGGTTCGGCGAGGTTTTGAGGCACCGTTCGCCCGCCCCGACCAGGTCCCAATCCGGGCGCGAACCCCTGGCGTTCTCCGTGGTAGTGTGCGAAAAGGAACACCGTATGAGAACCGTTCTAGTGCTCAATAACGACCAGATGGGTCACGGAGACGCGGACCTCGGTCACAAGATTCTCGGTGCCTGCTTGCGTAAGCTGACCCGCTTTGCCGGACTGAGAGCCGTGGTGCTCTACAACGGCGGCATCAAGCTGGCCGCGAAGAACTCCCCTCACGCCGTGGAGTTGCACCAACTTCAGGAAAGCGGCGTCGACGTCCTCGTCTGCGGCACCTGTGTTGACCACTACGGTCTACAGGACCAGATGAATCTCGACGGGGTCAGCAATATGGACGACATCCTCGCGACGCTGCAGTCGGCCGACAAGGTGATTACGCTGTAGCCCCCCGCGCCGCGTGGGCAAGGCGTCCCCCGTCAGATCCGGATATTTCCTTCGGTCAGCAGATCGCCGATGCGTCCGACGATAACGTCGGGGCGCTGGGCCTCCGCGATGCCCTCCACCACGACCGGGTCGGGGTATTTGCCCGAGAGCACGAACGCCGCCGCCATACCCATTCGCTTCGCGCCGGCCAGATCGGAAAACGGATCGTCCGACACCACCATGACCGATTCAGGCGCGACTGCGACCTGATCCAAAGCTTGCTGGAAATACGTCGGGCTGGGCTTGCCGATGACGGTGGGCTCGACTTGCGTGGCGTAGCGCACGGCTTCGACAATCGGGCCGACACTGGGGGCGCACCGACCCAGCCCGTCGGTGTAGACCCGGTTGAGGTGCAGGGCGATCAGGTCGGCCTGATGGCGGGCCACCGCGTCGCAGGCCAGCCGCAGCCGTTCGTAAGTCAAATCCGTATCCAAGCCGACAACCACCGCGTCCACTTCCGCTGCGTCCGTCACCTCAAACCCTTCGTCGGTGAAAATCTGCCGCAGACTGTCGACGCCGAGTACCAGGCAGCGCTGCGCCCCCCGCGTGCGGAGGTGGGAGGCCGCGGCTACCGGGCAGGTAAGCAACTCGTCCAGGTGGAAATCGAATCCCGCCCGGGCGAGCTTCTCTAGCAGCGCCGCACGGGAATCGGTGGTGTTATTGGTGATTAGCCGAAACGGCACACCGCCCTCGCGAACCTGGCGCACAAACTCCACCGCCCCGGCAACCGCCTGGTAGCGCTTGTCCGCCACCAGCACGCCCTCCACATCCAATAAGAACCCTTTGACCCGCATCTCGATTCTCAGCACTCAGCACTCAGCACTTCCCCAGTGCCTTGGCGATGTCGAAATCGACGAAGTCCGCGTGGTGGAAGATGATCGACTCGATGGTCCGCTGTACGTGGTCGCCTTCTTTGGAATGGGTGGCGACGATGTGCATGACCTCGTCGGGCAGCTCGTGCTTCCAGCACAGGCCCACGCCGCTGAACGGGTGCCGCAGCATGTCACCGGCGTGGCCTTTAACGATCTTGCCGTCCTGCTTGGCGTATTCCAGCGGCTTGCCCACGTCGGCCAGCAGCGCACCGGCGATCAGCGTGTCGCGCTCGATGGGCACGCGATCCCCCCAAACGTCCTTGAGCACCCGCTCCAGGGCGAGGCACATCTTGGCGCACGAGCGGACGTGCTCGATGAAGCGCATGTCGATCTCGCCGGCCAACAGGGTGAACGGAATCTCGGTCAACTCCCGCGGCTGCCAGCCGCCTTTGCTGATCGACTCGCACCACACCGCGATCACTTTCTCGCGCAAAGTGGCGTCTTTGATCTCGTTGATCTCCGGCAGCAGTTCCAGAACTTCTTCCTTCATAATGTCACCTTACGCTGGGGTCGGGTCTACCGCGCACGCTGTCGCGCTCGTGGGGCTACGCTCTTACCCGCACACTCAGTAACGTCCGATTCGTCCGACGTCAATAAGCCCGCCGGGCAGTTCTGCGCCCACGAGTCTTGGCCGGAAGCGACGCATTATGCTAGGCAACGACGGCCGGGTCTTCGAGGCCGGTGGCCGGCGGGCGGTCGGCAACGAGGTTCTCGTAGACCCTCTGCACCTGCCCGATATAGCGGCCCAGGCTGAAGACCTCATAGGCTTGTCCGCGGGCGGTTTCGGTGAGCTTGTTCCGGCCGTTGCGCCGACCGATGGCGTCGGCGAAGCGCATGGCCAGCGGTCTGGGCGCAGCGGGCTTGATGAGAAAGGCGTTATGGTTGTGGGACAGCAGTTCGGCCGTGGCCGGCGTAGCGGTGGCGACCACAGGGACACCGGCGGCCATGGCCCACGCGATGGCGGTTACCGAACTGTCGGTCGCTCCGGGCATCAGGAGTCCATCGGCAACGGCAACCAACTCCTCGTAACGATACACCTCGCCGGGCAGGATGAGCACGTCGCCGTTCGGTACCGCCCGCGCCAGTCGTCCCAAACGCGCCGCTTCGCGTCCGCATCCCGGTATCACCACTCGCACGCCGGGCTCGAGGAACGAGCGCACCGCTGTGGCCCAAAAGGCGCTGAAGTGCCCGCCCGCCCGCGAGGCCGGTTGAGCGGTCAACAGCATGACGGCCTCCGGCACCAGCCCCAGACGCGCACGCAAGTCGGACTTCCGGGCGTGGTTGATCGTGGCGAAGTTCACACCCGGGCGCACCAACACGGCGCCGTCGGGACTCAGACCTCGTTCGAGCGCGCGCCGGCGCACGATCTCGGTGGCGCAGATTGCGGCCGCCCGAGCAGCGCCCCCCCCAACCCGAAACATCCGCGAGTGCTGGTCCACGACAGCCGGGTCGAAGACCGAGGCTACGACCGAGGCGCCGGCCTGGTCGGTCGTGAGGGCGGCGTTGACCGCGTGCTCGCCCCAGGCGTGGACCACGTTGATGTTCCGTAGCTCCATGAGACGCCGGAGGTGAGGAGCGACCAGGAAATCCAGGTGGAAGCGCCGCGGGACAACTGTGACGGGGGCGTCAATACGGGCAACTTCACCCTTCCACGGACCCAGAGAAACAAGGTGCTGAGCGCAGCGCTCGGCGGGCAGCCGGTCCAGCAATTGTTCAAGGGCCAAACGCTGGTCCCAGCCGATGGTGGAGTCGAACAGATGCAAAACCCGGATCGCGCGTTTCACGCTTTTGCCTGACGATTATTCCTCAGGATCCTGGAGCGGATGCTTGTAGAAGAACTTGGCGACTTCCTTGGCCAGCCTGCGGGACAGTTCGGCGGCGATGTTGGCCCTGGTCTTGAGACGGCCAACTTCGTTGGAGTTGAGCTGAACCGTCGCAGGCTTACCCTCGCGGTTGGGCGGCCATAAGCGGACCTTGTTGCGGTTCTTGCGTTCGTTGGGGTTGATGACCCGCACGGTCACCGAGATCGAGGCCGCCAGGGTCGTGTCGTGGACTTCCTCTTCGGCGCGGAAGGCCTGCACCTCGATCCAGAGGACCTGGTCGGCGCCTACCAGGCGTCCGACCTGGTTGCACTTGAGATCGTCGAAGTCCGCGTGAGTCCGACGATGGCGTTTCACGGTTTCCGGCGAGATGATCTTCCGGGTGGTTTCGTGCTCGAGCAGTTGCTTGCCCAACTCCTCGGCGATGCGATCACGGGCCGGCGCCCAAGTGAGCCTTTCGTTCAGATCGTCCACCAGAATGAGGATGGGGCCTTCGCTGAGGGTGAACTCGGCGTCCACCTGATGTAATCTCCCGGCACCCATCCAATAGAGCAGCGTGCCGGCCTGCATACCGCACCCGGTCAGGCACGCAAGGATCGGCGCCACGAGGAGCGCCCCAGCAACACCGGGGGACCACCGTGAGGCGGCGCGTGAGCGCTCCCTTACGGTCGCGTCTCGGTTGGTTGTAGCGGCCGGCGTCCCCGCCGGCCGAACGGCCTGCGAGACGCAGGCCGCTACAAAGCGGCGGCTACCTTGCGCTGTGCTGCTAGAGCTCTTCTTCATATTCGTAGAACTTCCTGGCCACCTTCTCGGCGAAGAGGATGTAGGCGGCCTGGCGTACCGTAATGGAGTTCGTCGAGGTGAACAGAACTCTGCCCTGCTCGGGGTAGAGGATTTCCACGGGTTTCAAATGGTAAATCCTGGGTTCGTCGGGGTCGGCTTTGAGGTCGTGCACCGCGACCGACGCCTCGATCTGGGCGCGTAGGAAATCCGGCGCGTCGGGATCACGAATCTGAAAGCGCAACAACTCAATATACAGCACGATGTCCGCGTCGAACTCGCGGCCGACCACGGCAGGATCGATCGCACTATCCAGCGCGCGTTCCCGATAGTCCGCGACGCGTAGGGAATCAACGATCTCCGTGCTCTTGAGTTCGGCCTGGATTTGGTCGCCCACGTAGTTGGCCAACTCCAGCCGCACGTGGGGATAGTCGAACAGGGTGGCGGGGTCCGCCCAGACGAGAATCAGAGTCCGGGTGCCGGCCAGTTTGTCGAATTCCGGCGCGATCTTCTGCTTCGGGTTCCCGATAAAGGCGAGGGGAAGCAGGTAACTGCAGCCGCAAGAGAACATTGCAAGCCCGACGAGGATCGAAACCATCTGGCGACTCGTGCGTTTGCGTGTCATGGGAGTAGCTCCATTGCGGACGTGTCCGTTCCCAGCACCGGCGGTGTGCTTCGAGGTTGCAGGCCGCGCGGCCGCAGGGCAGCCGCCCCTCAGAACAACCTGATCGCCACGCCGATGCGGTACGCCCAGGCCGACAAGACGATCGCCACGACGACCAACGCCACGTGCCCGGGCGGCACGCGGTACCAGTTTACAACCCACTTGCGCCCGGTGACAACCGTTAGCCCACTCGCTCCGGCGAAGAGGGCGGTGGCGACCGCCGCCAGCCACCCCGCAGGTTGGGCATGAATCGCCGCCAGCCACTGCCCGCGAACGGTATACGCGAAGGCGGTGGTCATGCCGCAAGTCGGGCAGGGCACGCCCCAGAGTACCATCATAGTGCATGGGGCCACCCCCAATTGCGTGTGGGTGCCAACTCCGCTCGGATCCGGCTCGAGCACTGCC
>JAUWNF010000254.1 GCA_030612785.1 Phycisphaerales bacterium | reverse complement strand
GTGATGCCTCGTTGGGTACCGGCCACCTTGAAATCCATGTCCCCAAAATGGTCCTCCTCGCCCAGGATGTCGGTCACCAGAACGCGCTTGGCGTCGTTGTGGAACATGCCGATGGAGATGCCTGCCACCGGGTGGCGAATCGGCACGCCCGCGTCCATCAGGGCCAGGGTGCCGCCGCAGACCGAAGCCATCGAACTCGATCCGTTGGACTCCATGATGTCCGAAACCAGACGGATGGTGTACGGGAAATCCTCGGGCGAAGGTAATACGGCATCGAGGGACTTCTCCGCCAATTGCCCGTGTCCGATCTCGCGCCGGGTGACCGCCCCGATCCGCCGGACCTCACCGGTGCAGATCGGCGGGAAGTTGTAGTGCAGCATGAACTTCTTGCTGTACTCTTCGATCAGACCGTCAACAATCTGCTCGTCGCGTGCGGTGCCCAAGGTGACCACGACCAGGGCCTGCGTCTCCCCCCGCGTGAAGATGGACGACCCGTGGACCCGCGGCAAGACCCCGACTTCCGAGATAACCTCACGGATGTCCTGCGGGCCACGCCCGTCGGAACGGACGCCCTGTTCGACGATCATCTCGGCGACCACCTCGCCTTCGATCTTATCGAGCAAGTCCCGAACCACGTTGCGCGGGAACTCGGGATTCTCTTCCGTCTCGGGGCACAACTCGTCGAGGATTTCTTTGTAAATGGCGCTGATGGCCTCGTAACGCTCTTGTTTGCCCGTGATCTTCTTGGCTTCGCCGAAGCGGTTCTTGGCGCGCTCGCGGAGGCGGTTGAGCAGGTCGTCGGTGGATGGCGGTGGGGTCCATTCCTTGGTCACTCCCACCTTATCGACCAGTTCCGAGATCGCGTCACAAAGGGCCCTGATGTTGTCATGCCCCAGAGCGATGGCCTCGGCGATGACCTCCTCGGAGACCTCGTTGGCGCCCACCTCGATCATGTTGACCGCGTCCTTGTGGCCGGCCAACACCATTTCCATCTCGCTGTACTCCATCTGGGCGACGGTGGGGTTGACCACGAGCTTGCCGTCCACCCGCCCGATGCGCACCGCCGCGGTGGGGCCCTCGAACGGCATAGAGGACAAGCTCAGCGCCGCCGATGCACCGACCATGGCCAGCACGTCGGGATCATTTTCCTGATCGGCCGACAACACCATCGCCTGGATGAGCACCTCGTCCTTGAAGCCTTCGGGGAACAGCGGACGGATCGGTCGATCGATCATCCGCATGGTCAGGATCTCTTTGGTGGTGGGGCGTCCCTCGCGTTTGAAGAAACCGCCGGGGAACTTGCCGGCCGCGTAAACCTTCTCGCGGTAGTCCGCCGTTAGGGGAAAGAAATCAATGCCCGCGCGCGGCGCCCCGGTGACCACCGCGACCAGAACCACCGTGTCCCCGTACGAGAGCAGCACTGCCCCCGCCGCCTGCTTCGCCAGATGTCCCGTCTCGATCTGTAGTGTCTTCCCACCGATCTCGCGTTCAACCGTAATCTTTTCCATCAAACCGTCCTGACAAAACTTCCGTCACTCGCCTACAAAAAAGGCACGAACCGGAGTGCTTCTCCGTCGTACCACCACTCTGCCAAAACCCGATGAAACAAACTTAGCAACACATGCATGTCTTGCTCGACGATCTTGCGCCTGACGCCCGGCACCGCCCCGCGCCTACGGAAAGCTCGAAGTCGCCCGCGGGGCAAACCTGGAGATGAACTGAACGCGCTACTTACGCAAACCCAGCTTGGTGATTAGGGCTTGGTAGCGTTCCCGATCCGTTCCTGTCAGGTATTTCAACAGGCTGGAACGTTTGCCCACCATCTTCAGTAAACCGCGACGGGAGGCGTGGTCCTTCTTATGCGTCTTCAGATGTTCGGTGAGTTCGTTGATCCGGACGGTCAGTAGGGCTACCTGGACCTCGACCGAGCCCGTATCGCCCTCGCCCTGAGCGTAATCGCGGATCAACGCACCCTTGCTCTCTGCCGTGAGCGTCATTCGTGATACAACCCTTTACCAAACACAACCCGAACCGTATGGGGCAGCCAACACGTGCCCACCACCGTCTCGGTTAAAACCACAGACCATCCATGCTAACGGTATTCATGACGTCCTGCAACAGCGCGCCTGCAGCACATCGGGGGATCTACCGATTAAAGTGTGAATGTAGCCAACCCTAGGCGCCAAGGACTTTCTCTGCCGATTGCAGCAACCGCTCCATGCGAAACGGCTTGTTGATATAGTCATCCACGCCCAGACTCTTCGCCCACGCCTGGTGCCGTTTGCCCTGATTCCCCGTAATCATGATGACCCGGGTCTTGTCCCCGTTCTGCCGATTCTTCAACTTCTCCAGGACCAGGAACCCGCTTCGCTTGGGCAGCAGCGCGTCGAGAACCAGAAGGTCCGGGTTATGCTCAGTCGCCATTCTGATCGCCGTATCACCGTCGCCGGCGGTCAACACCGAGGCCCCCGTCTCCTCGAAGACCGTCTTCATCGCCAGCACGATTTCCGGATCATCATCTACCAGTAACACGCATTTGCCATCCAGCGGTTCGGCCACTTTTCATCTCCTTCGTTTCCCCCGGTTGTCTGACGTATGCAACGCCTCAGGAAAAAAAGCCGCAAGTCCAAAGTAGTATAGGAGGCAAGCCGCCGCGTTGCAACCGCCCGTGCAGCAAGACCACCTAGCCACCCAGCAGGGTGTGGCCATATTCCGGGATGCGGTTGATTTTTTCGACCCACACTTCCATTGGGCGTAGTCCACGGTACTCGTATCTCGCGGGTTGCCGCACATCTGATCCGAGCCCGGAGCGCAAGCGACGGGAAACCGTTCGCCCCCCCCCACGAATGGTTGGGTCCGCACCAGCCTGCCCTCTTGGGCGCGTAACAATCTTGTAACTAATGCCCCGTCGAGGAGAGTGCGTCTGGGGGCACTTCTCCCCTACCATCAGCCGGTTCCAAGGACACGAGCGTCGCGGTATCATGCCTACCGTTACGCTGTTCATCGGGATGGTTATGGCCAGATACTTTTGTCGCAATGCGATGCGGCGTGCGACGCCGCCCCGGAGTTCGGCGGCCACTCGGTCGGTGGTTTGTGGAAGGGCTCTCGCGAGACCGTGTGGGCGGGTATACCTCGTTGCGCTACCTTTGCTGGCCGCCGTATGTTCGGCGGGCTCAGCGGTAGCGTCCCCGAGCGCCGCGGAGTTGTATGAACGCGGGCGGGCTGCGCTTTTGCGCGGCGATTACCAACAGGCCATTGAGTTGCTTGAAGATGCGGTGGCACGTGACCCGGATCACCTGGGCCATCGCCTGTTGCTGGCCCGGGCTTGCGAGTACGCCGGTCGGCCCGCATGGGCGGAGGCGGAGTTCGGCGAAATCGTGAAGCGGCAACCGCAGCACCGCGAAGCGGCGCTGGCGCTGGCACGAGGCTGCTTCGAACGGCAAGCATACGCCCGCGTCGTGGAACTCCTTCAGCCTCTCCGCGCGGAGGCGGATGCTTATGAGGTTCATCATCTTCTGGGCACCGCGTTGTACCACGAGGGCAAACTGGCCGAAGCGCGGCGCGAGCTGACCCAGACCGTCGCGTGCGACGGTTCCAACGCTGCTGACCATCGCCTGCTTGGTGATATCGCCTTGACGCAGGAGAAATTCGCGCTGGCGGTCGAGGCATACGAGAAGGCGAACCGCCTGGGGCTGGACGATGCGCAGTTGCACCTCATGCTGGCAACTGCGCATTTCCGGCTGCGGAATTATCTGGGCGACGTCCAGCGCCGGACGATTGAACACGGACGTAGCGGGACCATCCGTGAGCCGGGCTACGTGCTTGAGTCCGATCCGTTCGCCGGCGACTCCTTCTACGTGAGTCCGCCTCGGTCGGCTATCTTTCACGCAAAGAAGGCGTTGGAGCTGGGGTTGGACAGCCCCGAACTCCATCTGCTGCTGGGTGATATCTGGCTGGAGGCGCGACGCCACGAGCGCGCGCTGGCTGAGTATCGGGATATCGAACCGCGGGTGCCGCGGGCCCGCCTCGGAGCGTATTGCTACAATTGCGCGCGGGCGTTGCTGGGGGCCGGCGATTCAGAGGGTTATCTCGCCCGACTGCGGATGGCCGCCGAACTCGACGGCCCAGCTTATGCCCCGTTGCTTGAGCCCGCCTACCTGCGCGTTGCCGAGCTTTGCAACCAGGACGGCGACGTGCGTAAGTACATCGAGTACGTGCGCCTGGCGGTCAAGCACGCGCCGGACTCGAGCGACCTGCGCTATCGTCTGGGCAACGCCCTGTGGGAGAGCGGTAGTCAGCAGGAGGCGGTGCGGCAGTGGCGCATCACGCTGGAGTTGCGGCGGGACCATCCCGATCGGGCCCGCATGTTGGAACTCATCCAGGCGACGCGCCTGCCCAACGGCAATTGATCGCCCGCCGGTGCTCCGTATCTCTGGTGGCCAAGGCAAGCTTCCAAAACCTATTGGCAATTGGCGTGATCGGCTCAAGAGACCGGTACGGATCGCTCCCGCGCCCCGGGAAACTCCGCGTCGTCTCCGGGTTTCTGGTAAAGGTATTGCGGTTTGTATTGCTCGTTGGATTCGCGGTGCCGGGTGGACAGCTCGGCGTGCTTGCGCGTGAGGTGTCCTTCGGGCAGTTGGTTGCCCTGCACGGAGCCCAGGCGCTGAGTACGGCGCTTGGAATCATACTCGATATTGGCCCGCCGCAGGGTTTCGTCCATCTGCCGCGTGAGTTCAGCGGGGCACGGGTCTTCAATGTGTAGCACGTAATAAGGCGGGTCGCCCCAATGCGGGGCGAGCACGAAGTTGGCGGCCTGGAACCCGAGCGTGCGGCACGCCTGCTCAAACGCCAGGACCACCTGCTGCTCGGTAAGCTTTTCGCCGGTGAGCGAGCAGGTGTTCGCACCCTTGTGCAGAAACTCGATCATCGGCGTCGGCCCGAAGAACTCCGTCACCCGCACCACGTCGCCGATCCGGTATCGATAAAACCCGGCATCGGTGGTCAGCAGAATCTCGTACTCTCGCCCGACTTGCACCTGGTGGGCGCGGAGCACGGTGGGATTGGAGCGGTCGGCTTCCTCGATCGGTATAAACTCGTAGAAGTTACCGCCCACATCGAGGACTCCGGCCGATGTTCCATCGGCGATGGGAATGGACATACGTCCTTCGCTGGCCAATAACCCGATGTCGCGCACCGGCGTGTCACCGAAATACTCGGGGAACTGTTGCAGGTACAGCCCCATGGTCCCACCGGTCCAGTTGGCCAGAAAACCGAGATTCCAGTAGTCCTTGGGCAACAGGCGTCCGCTACGTTCACGAATGGCTTCCAGCCGCCGGGCGGTCTGGGGATCAGGTTTAAGCCGCGGGGTCAATTGCGCGCGAATCTCCGGGGGCAGGGCTTCGTCCAGGGTGCCGTCCCGGATGTCGCGGATGATGCGCTCGGCCGCCGAATCCGCGGTGTGCACCAGCTTGAGTTGCGTCGCGGGGTTGGCGGTGATCATAAAGGCCACGTCCTCGGGCAGCGCCAGCCGCATGATGGTGTAGTACCGAGCGGCTGGGTCGCTGATGTACGCCACGCAAAGCGGGGCCACGTAATACCTACGCACCAGGCGCTTCTGTGTCGCCGCCATGAGCCCGGTGATCGCCCCGCAGGGCACTCCCGAGGGCGCGCGCGTCTCATCCAT
>JAUWNF010000433.1 GCA_030612785.1 Phycisphaerales bacterium | reverse complement strand
CGAACCGGCGCCGGCGGCAACCGCGTCTACCTCGTAGCGTCTCCATGCCCGCCACCGGCCGTTCTTCGGAGGCGAGATCGTTTTTGCCTGGCACAACGGACCGCGCGGATGCGGGCTACCCCGGACACATCCGTCTGCTGGTCCCCGCGAATACTGAACACATCCGCTCCCAGCACTGCTGCTAACGGGCCGAGACGGTCTGGAGACGGCTTAAAGTGACATTTTATTGAACGTTGATTTCGGCTGGGGAATTGTCTACATTTGGTGGCGGCTTTTGGGGGTGCTTCCCGATAAGCTATTGTACAGTAAAGACTACTGGCAAGACCGGTCGGTGTTAAGCCCGCGTGGGAATTGAGTATGTCCGGGATACCGTCCGACATTGCAGGCTCGGCCCTTCAGGCCGGATTCGCTCAACGCGAGGCGTCGCGCAACGCGGACGCGGCGCGCACGGGGCAGACCCACGCCAGCGAGCGCCAGATTCGCGCCGCCGGCGAGGCATCCGGCAACGTTGAGACTGAGGACAACGACATGCAGATTTACGCCGATGCCGAAGGCGCCGGCGGACAGGGACGGATGTTTAGCGAAACGCCGGAGGAAGAGTCCGAGCACGGGGAAGAACAGAGCGGTTCCGCGGAGGAACCTGAGGGACCGCCGCATTTGGACATCCAAGCCTGAGGGGCGGCTTCCGTTCGATGCTGCCATTCCGGGAGAGTTTGAGTGTGGCCCGGTCGCTTCGGTGACCGGGCCTCTTGTTTGGGCCCGGGACTGCTCCGAACGCGGACCAGGGCTTGACTAATGGTCCGACAACTGTATATTAGAACTAAGGTTGGAGCGCGTGGCGTACCGATGCGCACAACGGGCACGGGTCTATGAGTTGCCCGTGCGGGTGGCGCGGGGGTGCGGCGTGCCTACAGCAAACCCGCCTCAGGAGACTGCTATGTCCAGAACTCCTTCTCCCCCGATGGCGACGTATGATGATGAAGCTGACGTGGCCCAGCAGATCGCGACCAGAGAGCAGGCGCTGGATGAGATCGGCGAGCGGCGGCGGTGGCTGCGGAACACGCTCCCGGTCTCGACCGCGCTGAGGACGCTGGCCGGGGCCGAGGTGCCGGCCCGTCTGGTTGACAACATCAGTGAAGGTGGGCTGCGAGTGACGGTTCCGGTCGGTTTTGGACTGGCGGTGGGTCAGCGGTATGAAGTGCTGCTCCGCCGGGAGGACTCGGACGACGAGACGGATGACGTAGTCGCTGAAGGGCATTACGGCACGGTCGTGCGGACTGAGCTCCAACTTGGAGGAGATGGGGAAAACGATCGGGTAGGGATCGGGTTGCGTTTCGACACGCCGATCGTTTTGTAGGGCATGGTCCTGCCTGGAGCGGCATTCCTCGAAGGTCCCGGTCGAGAGGGGAGAGGGTCGCCTCCCAAGCCGCCAGAAAATCGGGGCTTGAATCGTTCGCCATCCTGCGATATACGGTGGTTATTGGCGCGGGAGCGCGAAGTGGATTCCCCGCCGGCTTCGCAATGCAGCCTGGGGTTTCGCCAGGATGTCCGTGTAGGAGATTGGCTTTGAGTGCTCTGACGAAGATCTTCATCGTACTGCTCGCGGTTTTCAGCATTGCATTTGCGATGTCGACCATCTCGTTTGTGGCCCAGACGAGCAACTGGAGGGAACTGGCGGAAGACTATCGCGCCGAACGCGATATTGTCGAGACGAAGATGGTCAACCAGAGTGCGGCGCACGCGGCGGAGAAGGCCAACTGGCTCGATGCCCGCCGGGAGCACCTTCTTCAGCGCAGGTACGTGGAAAAGCAGTTGCAGGATCTGCAACAGGATCTGGCGGGGTTGAGGACCGAGCTGGTCCAAGTCAAGCTGGCAAGAAGTGATGCCGAGGCCCTCGCTCGGAATCTCACCGGCCAGCTTCAATTGGCCAGTGCCGCCTGGGACAATGAGGTGAAGCAGCGCGAGGCCTTCCAGGAACGTAACACTGAGTTGGAAACGCGCAACCTCGACCTGAACGAGCGGGTGAATGAATTGACTACCCGGACTCTGGTCCTCGTGGAGCAGCAACGGCAGTTCGAGCAGCAGATTAACATTCTGCGGGCCGAGAACGAGAAGCTCGCCACGATCACCCGTCGAGCGGCGACGGGCGAGTTCGACGTGTCGGGCGTCGGGTCGGCCACCCCGGTGGAGCCGGTGGCCAGCACGCCGATTCGGGGCCATATTCTGGAAGTGGACGGTAAGCTTGCCACCATCAGCGTGGGCTCAGCCGACGGCGTGCAGGAGAACATGACGTTTGTGATTTACCGCGGCGCGGACTATGTCGGCGACCTGAAGATCACCGACGTCGAGCCGCACAGGTCGGCAGGTACGATTATTCGATTCCGTGGGACCCCGCGGGTGGATGACCTGGTGGCTGATGAGGCCCGTTTTGGAATGGCGGGGTAGGGCCCACCGGGCGGCGGTGGAGCCGGTTTGGACCGGCCCGGTCGAACCCCGGCGGACGTGAACGGAGCGACCACAGATGAGCGAAGGCGGTCCCGCACCCACCAGCCCGGAAAGCGACGTCTATACGATTCTCTTGATCGTGGCGACGCTGTTTCTGGCCGTGGCGACGGTGTTTATCTCGGTGCAGGCTCAGCAGTTCTTCGGCCGATGGCTGCCCTTGGGCTTGTGATTTATTTCTTGCCGCTTTCGATGGTCGGTTCTTCATCTCCACGCCATTATTCGGTAAACTAGCTCGATTGACACCCAGAGGGGATTGGCAGGTGGCGTTGCTGTGCGCGGCACCTATCACCGCGCGCCCGGTATTCTGAAGGATCGGCCAGCCGAAAGGACGGCGCACCGTGATCTTCGATTCACTACTCGGCATGTTCAGTGTGGACATGGGCATTGACCTGGGCACGTGTAATACCCTGGTCTGCGTTAAGGGCGAGGGGATCGTCCTGAACGAACCGTCCGTCGTGGCGGTGAAGAAGGGCACCAATCGGGTTCTGGATAATGGGAACGCGGTGGGCCTGGTGGCCAAGGACATGCTCGGCAAGACGCCCGGTTCCATCAGCGCCATCCGTCCGCTCAAAGACGGAGTCATCGCCGACTTCGACATTACCGAAGCGATGCTGGGGTACTTCATCCGCAAGGTGCACGGGCGGCGCAACTTCTTCAAGCCGCGGGTGGTGATCGCGGTGCCTTCGGGGATTACCGCGGTGGAGAAGCGTGCGGTGTACAACTCCGCGGAGCGTGCCGGTGCCCGCCGGGTGTACCTGGTCGACGAGCCCATGGCGGCGGGTATCGGTGCGGGGCTGCCTATCGCCGAAGCCACCGGCTCAATGGTCGTCGACGTCGGCGGGGGCACCACCGAGGTGGCCATCATGTCCCTGGCGGACATCGCGGTATGTGAGTCTGTCCGCGTCGCGGGCGATGAGATGGACGAGGCCATCATCAGTCACATGCGGCGCACGTACAACCTGATGATCGGCCTGCAAACCGCCGAGCGGATCAAGATCGAGATCGGCTCGATCCACGACGACGGTGAGGAACGTACGTGCGAGGTCCGCGGGCGCGATCTCATCAGCGGACTGCCGCGGCAGAGCGTGGTCACTTCCTCGGAGATCCGCGAGGCCCTGCGCGAACCGGTGGGGCAGATCATCGAGTGCGTGACCCGCGCGCTGGAGCGGGCCGAACCCGAACTCTCCGCCGACCTGGTCCAAAACGGGATCTACCTGGCGGGGGGCGGGGCCTTGTTGCGCGGGTTGGACGCGGTGCTCTCAGAGGCCACCGGTTTGAACGTGACCCTGGTGGACGACCCCATGAGTTGCGTGGCGCGCGGCACCAGCGT
>JAUWNF010000126.1 GCA_030612785.1 Phycisphaerales bacterium | reverse complement strand
GACGCTACAGATTAAATCGACAGTCCCGGTACTGTTAGTTGTTGCGTGACTGGTACTCGCGCAGGCGGTTGCGGAGGAAGTCGGCCCGGGTGGTGCTGCGCTGCTCGCCGCTCAGCACTTCGCGGTGGATTTTCTGGAGATGAGCCGGCTGGGTCTGCACGAGCAACTCGTTGATGGTGCGGACGTCGATGCCCTTGAAGCGCCCCATGGCTACGCCCATGCGGACGTGCGACAGCAGATAGAGCGTCTCTTTGCTGCTCATGGTGCGGGCGTTTTCCAAAAGCCCGTACGCCCGCCACACCTTATCGTCCAACTGCGAGGTACGTTCAGAGGCCAGCGCCTCGCGCACCTTCAATTCGTATTCGACCATCTTGGGGATAATGTCTTTGCCGAACTCGTCGATGATCTCCTCTTCGGTTCGCCCCAGGGTGATCTGGTTGGAAACCTGGTAGAAATCGCCGACGGCTTCGGTCCCTTCGCCGTAGATGCCGCGCACAGCCAGCTTCATGTCGTGGGCGGCGCGGAACACCCGCTCCAACTCCTTGGCGATGGTCAAGGCCGGCAGGTGCAACATCACCGACACGCGCAGCCCGGTGCCGACGTTGGTGGGGCAGGCGGTCAAGTACCCGTACTGCTCGTGGTAGGCGTATTCGATCTGCCTTTCGAGCCATGCATCGATCTCGCGGATTTCCTCCCAGAGGGCCTCGAGCTGCAATCCGCTCCGCAGCACCTGGATGCGCAGGTGGTCCTCCTCGTTGACCATGAGCGCCCGCCGTTCGCTGGCCGACACCGCCACGCCGCGAGCCCCTTCACTTTCGGCGTGCTGGCGGCTGACCAAGTGCCGCTCGACCAGGATCTGCCGGTCTAGTTCGGGCGTGTCCTCAAAATCCGCGAAGAAAACCTCCTTGCCCAAGGGTGAGGCGGCGATGCACTCGGAAAGATCGCGGTAGATCTTGCGGCGCTGCGACTCGTCCGCGCGGGACAGGAAGGGATGACCCTTGAGGTTGCGGGCCAACCGAATGCGCGAGGAGATCACGACTTCGGACATGGGCCCCTCGCCGCGCAACCACTCACCCGTCTGCCTGGTCAGGTCGTCAATCTTTGACATCGCTCAATACTCGGATCTGGTCGCGCAGCTTTACGGCCAGTTCGTACTCCTCCGCCTCCACCGCACGGTCCAGGGCCCGACGGAGCTGTGCCATAGTGGCGCGGGCACGGGCCCCGGGGGCGGTGTCCCCAGGGGTTTTGCCGACGTGCTCGGTGCGACCGTCGTGGGCGCGCTCCAGCAGGGGAGCCAGCAACTCCTCGAAAGCCACATAATCGTGCGGGCAGCCCAGCAGCCCACTATTGCGAAACTCGGCGAAGCTGATCCCGCACTCCGGGCAGGTCATGCGGGCGATTTCCTCGATCTTCGTGCTGTGCTGGATGAATTTCTCCAGCACGGAAGCGATCCCGGACTGCTGCTTGAGGGTCAGGCCTTCCTCCTCCGCACAGGCGTCGCAGAGGTGCCGTTCGCGTGGTTCACCGCCCGTACAGTCCGTCACGTGAACAGTAGCCCGGGCCTTTTCGCATCGTTGACAGGGTAAATCCATGGATCAGAACCCTCTCGCGCTACCCGCGTTGTCCTGGTGTGCCACCCAGCAACATATTAGGTACCACCCTAATGATCGTCAAATACGCCAAAAACATGCAGTCAACCGCGCCCTCCCCGTCCGTACACCGCGACGCAACCCGGAGCTTCCGTAACCGCAACGCTGTGGAGACGTTCGTCGCCGTCCCAGCGCCGTAACATGGCCTCGAAAATGACCTTGGCCACGTGCTCGGCGGTCGGGTTCAGCCCCCGCATCTGGGGGCACCGCGTGAGGTCGGCCTGCTCGAAAGGTGCCAGCACGGCGTTCAGATCCGACTTGACCGCCACGAAATCGACCAGCAGACCGCACTCTTCCAATTCGTCACCCACAAATCGCACCTTCACCCCCCAATCGTGCGCGTGCGCGGGTTCAACACTCCCGTCGGGCATCCGGATCCCATGCCGGGCCGTAAAACCACCTTCAACGTGCACTTCGTACGTCATCTCACACCTTCGATAGACGAAGAACGGACCGCTTGAGCCTTGACCCTCCAGGAGACGCTCATTAGCATCCCGCCATGCTCACCTACTGGCCATCCCGGCCCGACTTCGAACGAGTCGCGTCACGAGCCAACACGGTTCCACTTTACACGCAACTGCTCAGCGATCAACTGACTCCGGTATCGGCCTTCAATCGTATGGCCGCGGAGACGGACTACGCCTTTCTGCTCGAAAGCGTGATCGGGGGTGAGAAGGTCGCTCGGTACTCGTTTATCGCGGTCGACCCGACCGTGGTATTCGAGGCGACCGGTCGTGAGTATTCCATCACCCCGGCGGGCGGTTCTGCGGCAACCGCCCAAAGCGATGACCCGCTCCGTGAACTGGAAGAGCACCTCAAGAGCTACCGCACCCACCATCTCCCCGAGTTGCCGCGTTTCGTGGGCGGAGCGGTGGGTTACGCATCGTACGACGTGGCCCGCTACTACGAGAACCTTCCCCATGCCCCGGCGGATGATCGGGGGCTGCCCGACCTGCTCTTCGGCATTTATGATACGATGGTCATCTTCGACCATGTGCAGAAGCTCATCAAAGTGGTCGCCCATGCTCATGTGGACCGCGATGGCGTATCGGGCGGTTACGAAGACGCCCGGCAGCGCATCGAGCGCGTGGTACAAACCCTTTCGGACGTGCGGGCTTTGGGCGTAACCCCGGTCTCTCCCGGCGGTCAGGCCCACCATGATTACGCCAGCAATTGCGAGCAGGCCGACTTCGAGGCCGCCGTCGAGCGCTGCAAGGACTACATCCGCGCCGGGGATGTCTTCCAGGTCGTCATTTCCCAGCGGCTTGGTGTGGAAACGTCGGCCGACTCGTTCGATATCTATCGTTCTCTGCGGGCGGTGAACCCGTCGCCGTTCATGTTTTACCTGAAAAGCCCGCGGGTGGTTCTGGTGGGGGCTTCGCCCGAGGTGCTCTGTCGCGTTGAGGACAGGTTGATCACCACCCGCCCCCTGGCCGGCACGCGCCCCCGCGGCCGCACCCATGCCGAAGACCTCGCGATGGAGAAGGAGTTGCTGGCCGACCCCAAGGAGCGCGCCGAACACGTCATGCTGGTCGACCTGGGCCGCAACGATGTCGGGCGTGTGGCCCAGATCGGTACCGTCACGCTCGACGAGCTCATGACCATCGAGCGTTATAGCCATGTCATGCACATCTCCCGCAGCGTGACCGGCACGCTAGCGCCGGGTAAAACGGCGTTTGATGCTCTACGCGCGGTGTTGCCGGTAGGCACGGTCAGCGGCGCGCCGAAGATTCGGGCCATGGAGATCATCGACGAACTCGAACCCACCCGCCGCGGGCCCTACGCCGGTGCCGTTGGGTACATCGATTTCGCCGGCAATATGGATACCTGCATCACCTTACGCACGTTGGTCATCACCGAGCCGACCAGCGAGAAACGCAAAGTCTTCGCTCAGGTGGGGGCGGGTATCGTGGCCGACTCCGAACCCGTTAACGAATACCACGAGACACTTAACAAAGCTCAAAGCATGCTCAAAGCCATCGAAGTCGCCGAAGCCTGGTCGGCGTGATGAAGATTCCGAGCGCACCTCACCGTTGGTCTCTGACACCCCGTCAGGCAATCGCCGTTCAAACGAAGCTGGCCTCGGCCGTGCGGCAGAGCAAACCCGACCGACCGATCCGCCTGGTGGTCGGCGCGGACATGGCCATTTCACGTGACGGGAGGCGCTGCATCGCCGCCGTGGTGCTGTGGGACATGCGCACACAGACCGTGGTCGAGGAACACGTGGCTGTTAGGACGCTGTCCTTCCCTTACGTGCCCGGTTTGCTCTCGTTTCGCGAAGCCCCCGTGGTGCTCGCGGCCCTGCGAAAGCTTCGACAAACCCCAGATGTGCTGATGTGTGACGGGCACGGTCTGGCCCACCCGCGGCGCTTCGGCATCGCGTGCCACGTCGGGGTCATCACCGGCCTGCCGACCATCGGATGCGCCAAGAACCGGCTGGTCGGTGAGCACGAGGCCCCCGCCGAACAGCGCGGGGCCAAGACGCGCTTGATCCACCAGGGGCAAACCATCGGCATCGTTCTGCGGACCCGCACGCGCGTCAAGCCCGTCTTCGTGAGTGTCGGCCACCGTATCGATCTACGCTCGGCCAAACGGATAGTCCTACAGTGCGCGCTTCGCTATCGCCTGCCCGAACCGACGCGCCTGGCCGACCGGCTCGCCGCCGAAGCCAAACGGCGCATACCATAATCGGAGGCCGGCGGCGGGGACTGCGTCACTTGACCTCGACCGTGGCCGATGCGCCACAGGCCAGAACGTCAACCGCCCGGCCCTGGTTCACGGATATCTCCAGGTAGTCGCTGCTGCCGATCAGGGCGAGTGGTTCGCCGGCGGCCACGTCGGCATAGCACGATCGGATCGGACCCACGCAGCGCCCGTTCACGTACACTTGGGCGTTTGCGCGCTGCGTCTGTGTGCGGACCCAACTGTGTTTGTGGATGTTAGTGACCAGGTTCCCGAACCGGTCCACATAGAGGACCGTGCCGGTAATCGTGAGGTGCGCGTCGGTGGTGCAGGGCTCGATTTGCAGAACCTCCAGGCGGTCGGTGGCGGGGCCGAAATCGCGGAGGTTCTGTCCCTTGGCGAGGTGGGCCGCCACGGGCGCCATGACGTCGCGACCGTGAAACGTGGCGGATATCGTGGGAAGGCAGAAGCGTGCGTTCTCCACCACGCGGAGGTCCTCGACCGGCACTTCGTGGTGAACCAGGCTGATTAGTCCGTTGTCGGGCGCGACGACGTACTGCCCCCCGTACCTGCCGACCAGAATCTTCCGGCGGGAGCCCACCCCGGGATCGACCACCGCGAGGTGGACCGTGTCCGGTGGATACCAGGTCCATGCCTGCCGCAAGACGAAGGCGGCGTGCAGAACATTATGGGCCGGGATGTCATGGGTGATATCGATCACCTTTACGTCCGGGGCGATGGAGTGGATCACGCCCTTCATAACGCCGACATAGTGATCGCACGTGCCGAAGTCGGTGATTAGCGTGATACAACTCACGGTTCTTCCCCAGGCGAGCACCGTGCGCGGGACTCAGACAAATACAGTATACTGTGGTCCACGGGCGTACAATCACCGTGCCGAACAGAATTGGGTCATGTGTTGTTTTATTTCCGGATTCGCTGGATAATGGTGGTGGCCGCCACAGGGTTGAAAGCTGAAGGCTTCTTTCCGATGTCCATCATCGAGCTCAACGCGTTGTCGAAGTGGTACGGCGAGGTCATCGGCCTGAACAATGTAACCACCACCGTCGGCCGGGGCATCACCGGGCTGGTGGGACCCAACGGCGCGGGCAAGAGCACGTTGATGGGCCTGGCCATGGGCCAACTGCGCCCGAGCCAGGGCACCATCACCGTCTTCGGCCGCCGGGTGTGGGATAACCCCAGCACGCTCGCGCAGATCGGGTATTGCCCGGAGGGAGACGCCTTCTGGCCGAACCTGACCGGCACGCGGTTCGTCAGGTTCTTGGCAAATGCCTCCGGGTTGGGCGGCTCGGCGGCAAGGGAAGCCACGCGCCGTGTCCTTGAACTGACGGGCATGACCGAGCACGCCGACCGGGCGATTAAGGGCTACTCCAAGGGCATGCGCCAGCGCATCAAGATCGCCCAGGCCCTGGTCCATAAACCCCGGCTGCTGATCCTCGACGAGCCCTTCACCGGTGCGGACCCGGTCGCCCGCCATGAGCTGACCGATCTCTTTCGCCAGTTGGCCGAGGAGGGTGTCGACATCCTGCTCTCCAGCCACGTGCTGCACGAGGTCGAAGCCCTCACCCGGCAGATTCTGATGATCGATCACGGACGGATCGTGGCCCAGGGCGATCTCCAGACCGTCCGCCGCGAGCTTCGCGACCGTCCGCACGCGATCCGGGTGCGCGTCGATCAACCGCGCCGCCTGGCGGCGAGACTGATGGACCTTGACGAGGTCGGCGGAGTCCGTCTGCTCTCCGCGGACACCCTGGTGATCGAGACGGGGTCGCCCGAGCGGATACATGACCAACTGCCCGGGATGATTCTCGAGGGAGAGTTCGCGGTGCGCGAAATCGCCGCCGCGGACGAGAGTCTGGAGGCGGTCTTCGGGTATCTCACGAATCGGAGCGCATAGTCGGCGAGGCATAACCCATGAGACCGATCGCGGCGCTATTCGGGTTCACCATACGGCAGACGTTGCTGAACCGGAAAGTCTGGATGACTGTGGTGCTGTTGGTCGCTCCGTCCGCGCTGATCCTGATAATCCGCAGCGCGGCGCCGCCGATGAAGGACGCCGCGGAACTGTGGGAGATACACCACGCCACCGTGCAGTTCCTCCTGGTCATGGTGATCCTGCCGCTGGTGTGCATGGTGCACGGGGTCGGGCTGATCGGGTCGGAGGTGGAGGGGCACACGCTGGTCCACCTGATCACCCGTCGGATGCGGCGGGGCACCGTCCTGCTGGTGAAATTCGTGGCCACCGCCCTGCTGCTGGCTGTCCTGTGCGACCTCGCCCTGCTCGCTCTGTACCTCTGTACGTTCACCGGGCGGGACCTGCCGACGCTCATCGCGGAAGCGCCGTCTTATACGAGCTGGACTCCCGTCCGTGACTTGGTGTGCTATCTTGCGATCATTCCCGCCGGCGTCGTGGGGTTTCTGGCGATCTTCACGCTGATCGGTCTGCTCACCGCGCAACCCTTGGCCCTGTCGGTATTCTATCTGATCATCGTGGAGTTGATCATGGGGAACATACCGGCCGGGACGCAGGCCTACAGTCTGCTACACCCCTTGCGGGTGATGATGGTCGGTGCGATTCCCAAGCTGATCAGCCTGTTCTATGAAATGGAAATGTCCGCGGAGGTGCGCGCCCGGCTCTACCCTGAGGGTGCCAGCGGCTTGCCGCAACTGTTCGGCGTGGTCCTGGTCGCGCTGGTGCTGTCCACCTTGCTGGTGACCATACGCGAACTCATGCCCGCCAAGGTGATTCGCGAGTAGCATCCTCCTGCCCCGCCGCCAGGGGCGGATTTCCATCCCAAGTCGGGCGCCGGATCGCCCGATAACTCAACTGATGAGCGACGAACGACAGAAGCCCCATACCGCGCAAGCTAACCTTGCGCCAGGTCGGCTCCTGGTATTCCTGCGCCGACGTCCGGTCGAAATCGCGACCGTTCTGTACCTGGCCACCATCGTCTACAACTCCCTGGTGCCGCTGGACTTCTCGGAAACGGCCTCCGAGTTCGAGAAGGCCACCGGGTATGTCTTGGGTCTTCCGGTCGTGGGCATCTCCATCCCCGACGCGGCGAGTAACGTCGGCTTCTACATCCCGCTGGGCGTACTGCTCTGTGCCACGCTGGTGAGAGCCGGATGGAGCAGGTGGCTGGCCGTCATTCCCACAGTGATATTCGCAGCCGGGTTGAGCTACCTGATGGAACTGGCCCAACTCTGGTCGCAGGTACGCATGTCCACCACTTTTGATTGTCTATACAACATCGCGGGGGCGATGGGCGGCGCCGTCATCTCGCGTCCACTGGTTCTGATCGCCGGGCACGCCGCCCGCAAGTTCACCGATGAATTGAGGGACCGGCCTTCGCTGGTTTTGACCGGCCTGCTGGGCTTCGCCCTGGCCGTAATCGCCTTGCTGCCCATGGATGTGACCTTCTCGGTCGATCGCCTGTGGATCGCCGTCAAGAACGCCCACGTGGTTCCGTTCGAGAAGCTTCGCGAGATTGCGGAGCTTCACCGTTGGGAAGGTGAGAGCACCCAATTCGCCGCCTATCACCGGATGCTGCGCGACTGGTGGATGCTGACCCTCGACTACGTCACTTGGGGCGTGCTCTACGCGGCCTTGGCCCTGGCCGCCTGCTACTACCTGAGCACCCACTGTCGCATGGGGGCATTGCGCGCGGCTTTGCACGCGCTGGGCCTGTGCGTCGTTTATTCGATCGGCAGTTCTTCGTTGCAGCTTTTCGTCATCTCCCGAGGGTTGGACGTCACCGTCCCCATCTCTCAGATCGGTGGGGCCTTGTTGGGAACACTGCTTCAACCGCTGGTGCTTAACCGCGCGCCCAGACCGAGCAAGGTGCTCTGGCCTCTGGGACCCGAACAAGCCAAACCGCTACTCGCCCTCGGGCTGGCTGTCGTGATGGTCGGTATCGGGCTGCGAGAGACCGCACCGTTTCGTTTCGAGACCTCGACCGACAGCATTGCCTCCCAGATCGAGCGGGTCGATTGGCTCCCCTTGGGAACGTATCAAAGCGCGCGTTTCCACGTC
>JAUWNF010000520.1 GCA_030612785.1 Phycisphaerales bacterium | reverse complement strand
CCGGTACAGGCTCCGACCGTGAAAATCCACGGCTTGCCGCTGATACCCACGGCAAAGGCCCGCGCCGTCGGAAACACCTGAACGATCGTTTTGACCTCGGGGTAGGTCACGTAATCCGCGCACACCTCGTCGTAAATCTCTTCGAGGTGCCGCGCCATGTAGCGCGGCAGCACCGACTCGTGCTCGGCATCATAGCGAATGATGAAGTGTTCGGTCTCGTGCGCAGCGAAGGCCATGAACGAGTCGAGCAACTCCAGGGTGTTCTTGGTGCGGTCGTTGAACTCGTCCAGGGCCCAGGCGGCATCGAGCGCGCTCTGCGCCTTATCCTCGTACCCCCACAGCATGTACATCATGCCCAGTTCGCAACGCGTGTTCGCGTCGGTAGGGTCGCACTCGATCGCCTGAAGATAGTGCGCCTCCGATGCCGCGTACTGATGTAACCCGGCGAGCACGTCTCCGAGAATCGAGTGCATCAGCGCCGGACGGGGATTGATCTGCCGCACCCGGGCCTGGAAACTTTCGCTGGTCTCGCGATCATCCACGCACAACGCCGCGCCCGCCGCCAACGACAGCGCCCACATGTCGTTGGGGTTGATCTCGAGCGCCTGCCTGCACGCCTCGGCCGCTTCCTGGTAGCGGCGTTCGGTGATCTTCTGCCCGGCCCGCAGGGCCAACGCGGGAACGTACCGGGGATTGATCGCCAGGGCGCTCGCCACGCGGCGCTCGGTCTCCTCGAAGTTCCAACTCGCCAGGGCAATCCGGCCCAGACCCACGTAGGCTTCGGGCAGGTTGTTGTTAATCCGCAGTGCGGCTTTGTAATCCTCCGCCGCCTCCGAGAGGTTGAACTTGGCCCGCAGCAAGTCGGCGGCGGCGACCCGCGCTGCCCAGCACGTGCGATCCATCCGCGTGTAGGCGACCTGTAGCAGGTCGTTCAGCACGTACGTGGTGCGGTCGGTGATGCTCGGATGCGTGGTCAGGACGTTATAGCGGTGGAATCCCTTGGCGGTCTCCGTCACCGCCTCGGCCGTAGTGGGGAAGCGCTGGTTGAGCAGCGCCTCGAACCACCGGTAGGCTTCGACGGCTTCATCGCGCCGTCCGACGGTTTCGAGCAGTTCGCCGAGCAGGTAGCGTGCCCGATGGTGGGTCTTGTTCAGGCGGATCGCGGCGTGGGCCTGCTTGATAGCCTGCTCATACCGCCCGTGGACGGCGTCGAGTTCCGCCGCCAGTATGAACCAGTCAGCGGAGTATTCTCCCAGCTTCTCAACGTCCGCGAGGCAGGCCCGGGCCGCCTCGTAGTCTCCGGTCATCAAGTGGCAGCGCAGCATACCAAGCGTGGCGGGGAGCATCTTCGCAGGATCGACCGCGAGCGTTTTGAACTGCTCGACGGCCCGATCATAATAGCCCTCGATGTAAAGATCGCGTGCGTCGCGCAGCGTCGCCACCGGCTGCGACGCGGCGACCGCAACATCAGACGGCGAATCGGATTGCCCTGCCACGATGCTGACACTGAGCAGCATCGGCAGCACTCCCGTCACGAGCCGCACGCCGGCGGTGGATCGCGGACTTCCGTGGTGTCGAAAGTATTGCCGGTCTGCGTGCATGGCGCCTCCCACAAGAGATTCTATGATCGTTCGACAAGACCCGTCAAACGAGCACGGCGTCATTGACGCCCGTGTTTCCCCCCGACTAGAATCCCCCTCGATGACAGAAGCTTCCTCCTCACCGTCTGAGCAGCGGCGCGACACAGCAGTGCGCATGTCGTTCGGCGATCACCTCGAGGAGCTGCGAAGCTGTTTGTTCCGCGGGCTTGCCGGGGTTCTGGTTGCGGTCATTGGCGCGCTGCTCTGTGGTAAGAAGCTGCTGGCGTTCATTCTGCAACCCCTGCTGGTGGTGCTGCAGGCCCACGAACAACGACCGGAGGTTATGGCGCTGAGCCCGCCGGAAACGTTCCTCATGTACTTGAAGATCGGCTTCCTCAGCGGGCTCATCGTAGCCATGCCCTGGTTGCTGTACCAATTGTGGGCTTTCGTGGCGGCCGGTCTGTACCAGCGCGAGCGGAAGTTCGCCAACATGTTCGTTCCGCTGATC
The DNA here is from genome assembly GCA_030612785.1 of Phycisphaerales bacterium. Classification (GTDB taxonomy): domain Bacteria; phylum Planctomycetota; class Phycisphaerae; order UBA1845; family UBA1845; genus JAAEQG01. Next base: position 1,164 of record JAUWNF010000520.1, on the reverse strand, counting down.
ATCGGTCTGTTCGCCGCCGGCGTAGCCTTTCTGTTTTGGGTGGTACTGCCCATCGTGCTCAATTTCTTCGTCACGTTCAGCAAGAGCGTGGACCTGCCCGAGTTGTCACCGACGTGGCTGCAAAAGATGGTGCTGGCCGTACCAGAACCCGAATCAACCACGCAGCCGACCATCGAGCCTCAGAACGTTCCCTTGATGACGGAGGACCCGTCCGATCCGCAGCCTGGTGCGGTCTGGGTCAACACTACGCGGAAGGAGCTGCGGGTCATGACGGAGCGGGGCTTGCTCATGACGCCGCTCAGGCCCGCCACCGCCAAGACCGCGGTCACCAGTCAGTTCTCGTTGCAATTCTATATTTCGTTCGTCTTGTCCCTGGCGTTGGCCTTTGGTCTGGCGTTTGAGTTGCCGGTGGTGGTGGTGTTTTTGTCGCTGGTGGGCATCGTGCGCGCCGCGGAGATGGCCAGGCTCCGCAAGTATGTGATCTTCGGCATCGTAGTGGCTGCGGCGGTCCTGACCCCACCGGACGTGATCAGCCAAATCTTGCTGGCTATTCCCATGATGGTGCTGTTCGAGGGTGGTTTGCTGGTGGCGAGAGTGCTGGAGGTTCGCAGGAAGGAGGCGTCGGAGACGCAGCCGTGACAGGCTGTCAATTGAATCTGTAGCGTCGCCCCTTGTGGGCGGCGCAGCCTCGTTTCTCGTCACCCACAAGGGGTGACGCTACACTGGGGATCACCATGGACAATTAAATCGACAGCCTCGTAAGGGGGCGGGCAAGGAATCCGTCCCCCACCTCGAGGCGGGCTGCGCCCGCCAACGAGATGGGGCACCCGCCTTGACCGTGCCACGCTGCCCGCCGTATGCGGTTCAATCGGCGTCCGACGTCAGGTCGCTGATCTTGAACAGCTTGGCGCCGCAGGTGCCGCAGCGCAGGTACCCATCTTCGATGATGAACTTGGCCCGGGCCGCCGGGCCGATCGATTCCTCCAACAGTTGCGGGGCGTTCTGATACCCGATGGGGAAATCGTAGATCTCCGCGACGCCGAACTGCTGATCGGCCAGCAGGGTGTGCGCCGCCCCGGTGGTATCCATCAACTCGGTCACGTCAGTGGTGTGCATGAGTCCCAGGTCGTGGCCGACCTCGTGGCTGATGACGTTGCCGAGGGC
>JAUWNF010000120.1 GCA_030612785.1 Phycisphaerales bacterium | reverse complement strand
TCCCAGATGGAGAGGTTCAAGGTACTTTGCCCAGATTGCCAAACCCCCCTGCGATTCGGTGAAGGTTGCGTAACTTGCGAGGCTTGCGGGTACGCGCACTGTTGAATCGCCGCGTTGTTTTGCGGGGGGGACAGTAAGATCGCCAGGCACGTCCGCTAAGTATTTGTATGGGACGCAGACGCGGTGCCCCGAGGCGGTACAATTTATGGAAAGAAATCCCGTTCGATAGCCGATACACACTTGTGTGTCGGTAGCGGGCGGCTGGCGGTCGGGACCGTTCGGTTGACGCGGCACGAGCGTCATATTTTTAGGGGGGTCTCATAGCGATACCCGAGGCGCTGTCTCAGCTTCAAAACGGCTTCTTTCCCCTCCGGAAAGCATCGTGCAGCCCTAGGGCTCGCGGTGCTTTCTTTTTTGGTTGTGCCGGGCATGGCACATTAAATGGGAGGCGGAAGTCCTCTTCGGGCCGTGATGCTGGCCAAACTACAACGATCCTACGATTGGGGGCGTTGAGGCACGCCCAGGCCGCCGACTTTTCGGGATGAGAACCTACTATCGCTCGGCGAAAGAGGCGCCCGAGGTCGTCACTCCCGGTGGGGACGTGCACCGTCGGGTGCCCTCGCCATAAGCAGTCGACGCCAGCGGAAAACCACCGTTCCAGCGGCCAGCAACAGGAGTGCCATCACCATCGGGCCCCATTCGGACAGCGCGGGGACCACCCCTTCGCACTCGTCCGGATACGTGTTCTGATTCAGGTCTTCCGAGGTGCCCCCGGCGATATCGCACTCGTCAGGGATACCGTTGGGCTGGCAGTCCTCGCTGGTGCCGCCGGTAAAGTCGCAGCTATCGGGTATCTGGTTGCTGTTGCAATCGAGGCTGGTGCCGGCGGCCAACTCACATTCGTCCGGGATGGAATTGTAGTTGCAGTCCCCGCTGGTGCCGACCGCCACATCGCAGAAATCAGCTATTTCGTTGCTGTTGCAGTCGGCGTAGGATTCGCACTCGTCCGGGATATCGTTGTCGTTGCAATCGGCGCTGGTGCTGCCACTAATATCACACTCGTCGGGAACGCTGTTGCTATTGCAATCTCCGCTGGAACCGGAAGCGAGGTCGCACTCATCCGGGACGGAGTTGCCGTTGCAGTCTGGACTAGTGCCCGCGCTGAGATCACAGTTGTCCAGCACGTCGTTGGTGTTGCAATCGCTGGCGGCCCCCCAGGCCAAGCTGCACGAGTCCGGAATCCCGTTGGAGTCGCAATCGTCGCTGGTGCCCACGGCGATGTCGCAATCGTCCGGGATATCATTGATGTTGCAGTCCGTCTCACACTCGTCGGGCGTGCCATTGGTGTTGCAGTCGAGGCTGGTGCCCTCGGTGATGTCACACTCATCGGGGATCTCGTTCGCGTTGCAATCCGCTTCGCACTCGTCGGGCGTGCTATTGGTGTTGCAATCGAGGCTCGTGCCCTCGCCGACGTCACATTCATCGGGGATGCCGGTGTGGTTGCAGTCGTCGCTCGTGCCGACGAAGATGTCCAGGGCATCGTCGGCGCCGTTGGAATTGCAATCGGCCCCGGTGAGCGGGACCGGTCCCAGCGCGGGTAGCTCGATGCTTGCCGGGGTTCCCGGCCTGAACAGATCGACGGTCGCATCCGCGATCCCCGGAGGCACGTCCGCGTCGAACCAGAAAGTGTAGGTCGTTCCCCAACGCAGGGCGTTTGCGTTAGGGTCGCTAAGATACGGGGTGGTTTCCCAAGTCAGGCTGCCCTCGGCCAGCGTGGCAGGCCAATCGGTGAGGTCATAGGGGCTGCCGCTGTGGTAATCCACGCCATGGAACCCGTTGCTCGAAACGCTCACGCCGTCGGGGATGGGAATCGAGAAAGATTGCCCGCTGCGGTGCGAATTCATGTTGTACAGAGCATATTCGTAGTGGTACCAGCCGCCGCCCAGATAGGTGACCTTATAGGCCAGGATCATGCGCCCATCGTCGGGGATGTCGACGTACGCCACCGTTACCGCAGGATCGACGTCTTGCCAGGCCATGATCGCGGGCTTCTGCCACTGGGTCTCGTGCCCGTCCACAAAATCGATGTCGTAAACCTCGCCCTCATCCCAAGTCACCTCGATCCGGCGATAGGAAACGTTGTTTTCATCGTTGCCCGCGGCGGTCTCATCCGCGGTCAGATAGTGTCCTTCGACAAAGTAGAGCGCCCCAGGGTTGTCCGGCGGATAAAGGTCCGCGTCGTGGACCTGTAAGCGCCGCCCGATCGTCGCCTCGATGGGAGGGGCAATCCAGGGGTAGGGAAAGGACGCGGTGGCGGCGTTCACGGAGTAGCGCGGCGCGCAGTTAGCCTGCAACCCGTTTATTCCGGCCGAGTGGGTATCCGAACAGCGCACGCTCAGTTCGGACCCGCCGTCCGAGACGCACTGGTCGGAACAGAAGGTGCCGTTCAGGGCGAAGAAAGTGTGGGCGCACCAAGACATTCCGATCTGCTCGAAGCGACCGTTCTTAAGGCGGTACATGTGCTGAGCAATGATCGGGTGCTCGTTGGTGTTCAGTATCCACAACGCCGACTCGTCACCAAAGTTGCACACCGTCGTACCGACCGAATACGCAGTGATGTCGCCGAGGCGCCCCCAGCGTTTGAGCGCCTGAAGATGCGCGACAACCAAGTCGGGCCCGCTCGAACGCGCGCCCATCGCCTGGTGGGCGCACCCGGCACGCCCTTGAGGGATAATCACCTCGTCGAACTCCTCCGCGCTATGCGCCGCCTCGCGAGCCCACCGCGCGCGCTCCTCAAGGACCTCACTTCCAGTGGGCGCCTCGACCCATTCGGTGACGTACGGCTCTTGCGCCCAGGCATCGTCAACCCGGAAACAGGCCTGCCACCCCGCTAGAAGCACGGCAAGGCCTAGCAACCGAATGCGCCCCGCAATCCGGCGGTTGTACATCGATAATCTCCCCCCACCGATGGAAAGTGCCATCAAAACGCTGGGAAGCTCATCGCCAAACGAAAGGAAAACAGGATCGCGCGGATCCAGACTCTCTCATCTCTCGAAGGTGCTGCTTCCGTGCGATCCCTCCACGTCGGTCCCAGCCATTTCCCAGTCTAACAACCTCGCCGCATAATTTCAATGTTCAAAAGAGGTATCCAAACGCCGTCCTAGGCGCTCTCGGAATCGCAATCCCGTACGCAGCTCCCGCGTAGCCCTCGCATACGCCTGTCGAAAACCAGACGTCCGGTAATCCCAACCTCCGACCCTAAACCCTGTGGCGGGGGGGACTTGGCGTCAGCACCCATTAGTGTTCAGCTTGCACGCCGGCCCGAGCGCGTTTACTCTGGCCGGTGCTGGCCCCATCTGATGCCATCAGCATAGCCCAGAAGTTGGGATTCGAGTTTGATTGACTGGAACACTGGTTTTGCACCAATGGGAACCGTCAAACCGCCGCCGCGTGCGAAGCTCTTCTGCGGACTGTTGACGTCTGATCTTGACCTGATGACGCTGGCGATCCGCCGTCTGCGCTCCCATTTCAACGCGACTGATCTGGAAAGTGAAAGCTGGCCTTTTGAACAGACGGATTACTACCGCGTCGAAATGGGCGAATGTATCAAGCGTCGCTTCGTGTTCTTCGAGGAGTTGGTTTCCGTCGGGCGCCTGGCAGATATTAAGCGGTTGACCAACGACATCGAGAGCCGCATCTGCGACGACACGCTGCACCCCCACGATCGCCGCCCGATCAACCTCGACCCCGGATACATGACGCTGAGCAAATTCGTGCTGGCCACCACCAAGGACTATTCCCATCGCATCTACCTCGACCGGGGCATCTTCGCGGAGGTGACCTTACACTACGCCAACGGTGCCTGGCAGCCGTATCCGTGGACTTACCCGGACTACGCCGCGGAAACGTATCACGCTTTTTTCGAGTCGGCCCGCGAGAAGTTGAAGGAGCAACTCAGAGAATAGAGCGAGTCTCGCCCGCCGTGGGGCTGTTTGCCGTTCCTGTTGGGGAGACCTGTTCATGGACGCACCTGGCAGTACCGAACTGCCTGTCCCTTACGCGGGGCAGTTCATCGATGCCGACGTCGTTTGTCGGTGCTGCTCGTACAACCTCCGCGGTCTGTATCCCGAGGGACGCTGCCCGGAGTGCGGCACACCCGTGGGGATTTCCCTGCAAGGCGATCTGCTGCGTTTTGCGGAGCCCGCGTGGGTGGAGATCCTGGCACGTGGGATTCGCTTCATTCTCTGGGGCATAGCCCATGTTTGTCAGTTTGAGGTGTGGTATGTCCTGGAGTTAAGGGGATACCCCCTTTAATCCAAAAACTGCCGAACCCGTGCCCCTGCTGCGGCGTAGGGAAGGTAGAGAGAACGAAAAAGCATCCTCCTCCTTTCAAAGAGTTATAAACGGATGGCGGTTTCCGAGAGCCACGGAAGCCGCCATTGTCGTTTTGGCGGGCAGCGACTCGAATTCGAGCGGCGGATGATTACCGGGATGTGCGTCGCGCGAAGCGGACCGCTTGCCTGACCAGGTCAACGCAAGCAGTGGGCAGGCGACCGTAGTGGTCCAGGTTGGCCGAGGCGATGCCCGACTCCGCTACGGTGGTTAGGTTGCGCACCAGCGCCTGGTGGTCGTCCCCTGTCGGGGGGGTCACCGACAGTTGCACTTCCAGACGCTGTTGGTGGGCAAGCATGCCGCCCATGCGCTCGAGCAAGCATTTCAAATCGCTGGTTTCGCGCCCGACGTAGTCGCAAACCACGGCGTCGGCCCCTCGTGTGTAACCGGCGTCGGTCGCCACTTCCTCCTCGCCGCCCAGCGGGCGAGTGTGCGACACGACGCGGCACCCACACGCATGGCGAATGCTGCTCAGCAATTCCGCGATGCGGTCGCGATACCAGGAAATGAACGCCGTAAGCGGCGGATCGTCGCCGGCCAGGGCTACGAGCGGCGGCTCGATTCGTTGTCCGGTTTGGAAGACCGTGTTCAGCCGAACGACTGTTGAGCGGGCGGCGGCCTCGACATCCACGCCTGCATTCGCCGCCGACTGCCTGCAAGATTCACAGAAGCACAACGCCAGCAATTGCCGCGCCCCCAGACCCGGGTCGTGATGGGGGTCGTCCGTGCGTGGGGTCATCGCATCCAGCCCGGTCAATTCGACAGCGTCGATGGCATAGTTCGTGCACACGTCCACGGTCAGAGCGCGAATGAATTCGGCTACATCGGTGTTCGCCAGACATATCTGAGACGGGGACACGTCGCCGAAGACATTCTTGCGGGCGAAGTGGGGATCGTGCGCGGCGATTCGCCCGAGGCTTACGCATTCGACTACGGCGCGCAGTTCGAGTCCCCGCTCACGACACGTTTGAGAAAGCCGGTTGAGCGGATTGCGCGTCCGCAACCATTCGGAGAGCAGCGGCTTGCAGCGCGTGTTTTCATACAGCGTTTTGTCCGGCTGAAAGAACACGCCTCCGCGCGTTTGGAAGATGCGGGGTGAGACTTCGGCGGCGTAGCGGAGTTGCCGCACGGGACCGGAGGTGACCGGCGTGCATACACCGGTGACGCCGATGCGACCCTGCAAGCAATCGAGCACGCTATCAAGTCCCTCGTCGACGAGGTCCCACAAATGACCGACCATGTTGGTCTGAAACATAGACATCTCTCCCATCGACGACCGGCCAAGCACGCGCTCCGCGAGATTCTTCAAGGTATCTTGCGGACCCGCACCGCGTTTGGCAAGAGGACGGCGGCGGTGAGCGGAACCGCCTGACGGGACGTCCCTTGGCTATTGGTCGTCTGGCTTGATGATCTCCCACACGCCCGCGGAGGTTTCGCGGAGGTGGATGACCGGGTTGCGCTTGTGGATCAGCTCGAAAGCCGTGCTGTTGACGCGCACCCAAACCCGCCTGCTCCAGTCCAGATCAAGTCGGCTGACGTCCATAGAAAACTGGGAGACATTATGGGTCTCGATGACTATCCTGTTGACCGCGGGACTGTGACCGCAGACCCAGCCGCCCTCAACCCTAGCACATAACCTCTCAATCCGGAACCAGCTATCCACAGGAGTCTCGAAGGCGTGCATGTCGCCCCGCGTGGCGCACATCGTCGCCAGCGGATCAGTGGCGGCCGGCGTGTTCGTCGGTTGAGAGGCGACAGGCGGCGTAGCCGCGTCGGGTTCGCTGCACCGGGTGGCAATCGTGATCGGTACCAGCAGAACAATGAAGAGGCGGGGAATCCTGAGAAGAGCCTCACGCGTTGCGGCAGGCGACCGTCCTGTTTGACTCGACCCGCGACGCTTCATGGTGTGGACTCCACCCAGAGGGTTATAATACGAGGCGTCGGACGTCCCGTTGCGGACCGGCGCGTGATGTTGTACCGTAAGTTGCCGCAACGGGGAACCCGTCCGGCGAACCGGTACGAGCACCGCGATGGAAGAACTGACTCCCAGACAAATCGTCGCCGAATTGGACAAATACATCGTCGGACAAGACGACGCCAAGCGGGCGGTCGCCGTCGCCATCCGTAATCGCTGGCGGCGGCAGCAGTTGCCCGAGAACATGCGCGAGGAGGTCGGGCCTAAGAACATCATCATGATCGGGCCCACCGGCGTCGGCAAGACGGAGATCGCCCGGCGGCTGGCGGCGCTGGTCAACGCGCCGTTTATCAAGGTCGAAGCCACCAAGTACACCGAAGTAGGTTATCACGGCCGCGACGTGGAGAGCATGGTTCGCGATCTGGTCGACCGGTCCGTGCACATGGTCACCGCCGAGCAGCGTGAGGTGGTGCGAATCGAAGCGGAGCGGTTGACCGAGGAACAACTCCTTGACGCACTCATGCCGCCGACGGATTTTGACCGCGCGGACACGGCCCCACAGAGCGAGTCGGCCGAGCGCCGCCACCGCAATCGGGAAAAGCTGCGAACCAGTCTGCGATCTGGTGAACTGGACGACCGCACGGTGGAACTGACCATCGAGCGAAAGGCCGCGCCGATCGGCATGTTCGCTGCGGTCGGCGATCAAATCGATCCGGAAATGCAGAGCTTCCTCGAACGGCTGATCCCGACTCAGTCCAGAAACCGCCGCCTGCCGATCCACGAGGCCCGTAAGGTGATCTTTGATCAGCAGTGCGACGCGCTCATCGATCGGGAGAAGGTCGTCGAGCTGTCCTTGCGCCGAGCGGAGAACCGGGGGATCATCTTCATCGACGAATTGGACAAGCTATGCAGCGAGGGCAGCGGGCACGGTCCCGACGTGTCCCGCCAGGGCGTGCAGCGCGACCTGCTGCCGGTGGTGGAAGGCACCACCGTGACGACCCGCCACGGTCCGGTCAAAACGGATCACATTCTTTGCATCGCCGCGGGGGCGTTCAGCAGGAGCAGTCCCAACGAACTCATGCCCGAGTTGCAGGGGCGGTTTCCGATCCGAGTGGAACTCGCCGATCTGACCAAGGAGGATTTTCTCCGGATTCTGACCGAGCCGCAGAACGCCCTGACCACCCAGCAGATCGCCCTGATGTCGACCGAGAGCCTGAAGCTGGAATTCACTGGGGACGCGGTCGAAGAGATGGCCACCCTGGCCTTTCAGATGAACGAACGGGCTCAGAACATCGGGGCACGCCGACTCTACACCATCACCGAGAAGCTGATGGAGACCCTGTCGTTCGAGGCGCCGGAGCGGCGTGGCGAGTCGGTCACCGTCGACGCCGCCTATGTCCGCGAGCGGTTGACCGACATCGTCAAGAACGAGGAAATCGCCCGCTTCGGATTCCGCAGCCAGCGTGAGCGCGAGAGCTGACGCCGTAGACTACAATTTGGGATGGGTGGCCCAAGTCTTCAGGGTGTGTTGATTTAGATGCGATTGCCCTGAGCCCTACCCCTTCTTGCCGAGGGCACGCTGGCGTCGGAAGAACTCCTGCAGCATCAAACTGCACTCGTCCTCCAGCACACCCCGGGTCACCGCTACCTGGTGGTTCGACCGCGGATCGGTGGTAAGGGTGTATAGCGAGCCGCACGCGCCGGCCTTGGGATCGTCGGCCCCCAGCACCAGCCGGTCGATGCGGGCCAATACAATGGCCCCCGCGCACATCGCGCAGGGTTCAAGAGTGACGTAGAGCGTGCAGTCGTTCAGTCGCCAGTCTCCCACATAGGCCGCCGCGGCGGTGATGGCGATCATTTCGGCGTGTGCGGTGGGGTCGGCTAACTGCTGGCGCTGGTTGTGCCCGCGTCCGATGACCCGCCCGTCACGGACCACAACCGCCCCGACCGGTACCTCATCCGCGTCGTCAGCCGCCCGCGCCTCCTTGAGGGCCTCGCGCATGAACCGTTCGTCATCCTTCATAGGCATGGGGCCGCTCATACGGCCCCAAGAACCCGTGGTCAAGGGTTGCGCTGTGCCGCCCGCCCCATATCACATCTACTACCGATGTCGGCGGGGGCTCACACGTACCCCACCGTGATGCGGCCGACGGTGGTCTGAACGGTGCGAACGCTGCGGCCGGTGATGGTAGGCGGGACGACCGTGGTGCCCGGAGGAGGCGCGCACGCGTACCGTTGGACGATGGCTTACCCGGACCTGCCGGTGAGCCACCTTTCGCGTGTGGCGAACCTCCCGGTGGTGATGTACCTTCCGATGGTGGTAGACTTTGTGCCGGCTGTACGAAACGCCGAAACCGACCCCCACGCTCACCCGCGAGGCGGGCTGCACCACCACCGTCCGCGGGTAAACCGGCTGGACGTACACCGGTTGAGCGCAACCCGGCTGAGTGTAGACCGGC
>JAUWNF010000516.1 GCA_030612785.1 Phycisphaerales bacterium | reverse complement strand
CCAGTTGCGCCGGCGGCGAGGTTAGCTGCCCCTGCGTCCCCAACCCCTGCGGAAGTGTCTCAACGGCACAGTCGACGCATACCCAGTGAGGTCCGTCAACGTGGCCCCGGCCCGCCGCCCGGCTCTGGTAACCACGAAGTGCGTCGGTTAGTGGTGGGGTGTCCGCGACGGGAAGTAGGTCACCAGATCGTCCCCTTCCGCCGCCCACGCTATGGCGTGGGGACCGAGCCTGCCACGCAGGTCGTCGGTGCATACCGACCGGATACGCGGCAGGTCGGCGGCAACGTCGTAGACGAAAGCTTGCCCGGTCCGAGGATCGATGGTGTCCTCCGCGGCGTCCGGCGGCAGGGCGTCGGCCAAATCCTCCGGCCACTGCCCGCGCTCGGCCTGGTAGCGGCTGGCCGCCGCCGCCAGCCGGAGTGCCTGGCGCTGGGAGCACGTGCGCAGCCGCATGAGGAACTCGTTGCCCGGCAGACTGAAGAACCATAGCAGGGGGTTCGTCTCGCGCTCGTGTAAGAGGGCTTCCGTCAGTACGTCCACGCGCTCCCGGATTTCAAACGCCGTCAGAGCGTTCCAGGTCTGGGCACAGGTGATGTACCGATCCATCAGTGCGTTGAAATCCTGGACCTCATACTCGGCGAGCCGCGCGACGTTCTCGTCCGTCAGGACGCCTTGGGCCTCCAGGAAACCGCCCATGAACCCGTCCAGCCGAACCAGATCGATCCGCTCGTCCGTTCGCATCGACTCCGCCACCAGGGCCAGATGCAGCAGTTCCTGCATCCCCATACGGGTAGGCAGCACCGAGACGGAAGCAAGAGGCAGGGGAGGATGGGCCAGAGCCTGCTCCACGTAGAGCTCGACCGCTTCATTGTCCTCGATCGACTCAGTCAGGGCGACTTGCAAGAAACCCAGGATCTGGCCCTGACAGTGATAGCAGTACATCTTGTGTTGGCACAAGACGCCGTCCCCGATGTCGGTGGCCAACAGTGTTGCCGCACGTATATCCGCGATCGCGCCGTGGTGGTCCTTGGCCGCATGGCGCTGGTAGGCACGACCGACCAGCGCTTCACACGTGCGCGCCGCCTCGCGTACGGCGACATAATCCCATCCCAGCGCCTGATTGGAGACGGCACCCACCGAGAACAGGAAGCTCTCCGACTCCAGACTCGCCGCCAGCGAGTCCAACCGTGGGGTGACCTCCTCCAGCCACCGCGTCGCTTCTTCGTACTCGGGCCCCTCGCTACTACGGATGGCGTCGACGAGTTTCTGGGGCATCACCTCGACCAGCGGCTCGAAGACTCCGTCTGGCTCGATCGGCGGCGACTGGTAGCGGGCCATGTAAGGCTCTATCCGATCGGGCGGCAGATAGGCAACTTCCTGAAGTCGGTTGGCTGACGCGACACTCGCCTGGTGGTGTTCCCGCAACATGTACAGGTCCGCCAGGCGCGCGGCTTTGAACCGCACCAAAGCGGTGGCGTCGGCCGCGACCTGCTCATCCGCCAGCCGAGAGATAAACACGGCGCTGAAGGCACCTAGCGCAAAAACCAGTGCCACGCTGGCCGCGAAGGCACGGCGCTGTCGAGAAGCCACCCTCCGCACGACGTATCCAAGACGGTCCCGCTTCTGCTCGATCGGCCGGCCACTGAGGTACTGATCGATCTCCGCGATCAGCAACTCCAGCGATTGATAACGCGCCGCCGAATCCTTGGCCATGGCTTTTCGCACGATGCAATCGACGTCGTCGTCCAACCCGCGGCACTTTGTTGACGGACGCTCCGGCTCGGCCCCGGTGATCACTTCCAACGCGCCCCGCCGGTCTTCGGGCACCGAGTAAGGCCGGCGCCCGGTGAGCATCTCATAGAGAATGACCCCCAATGCGTATACGTCCGAGCGGGTATCGATCTCGTCGTCCCGGCTGGCTATCTGCTCGGGCGAAGCGTAGGCCAGCGTCCCGACAAACGCCCCGTCAAACTCCGGCGATGCTTCCGCCTCGGCGCGGTCGATTCCCACGTGCTTGGCCAGTCCAAAGTCGAGCACGCGGGGTTCACCGTCCGGCTCGACGAGAATGTTGGAGGGCTTCAGGTCGCGATGAATGACGCCGCGCCGGTGGGCGTGCATGACGCCCGCGCAGACCTTAACGAACAGGCGAAGCTTCGCCTTGGTGTCGAGGGTGTGTTCCGAGAGAAAGCGATCCAGGGGCGCTCCCTCGACCAACTCCATCGCGCAGTAGGGACGCCCCTCGGTGATGCCGGCCTCGTACACCGTCACGACATTGGGATGCCCAAGTCGGGCGATGAGCCTGGCCTCGTGCTTAAACGAGCATGCCGCGCAACCGTGCAGCACCTTCAATGCCACCTCCCGGTCGGTTGAACGCGGGACGGCCTGGTACACAGCGCCCTGCGCCCCGCGATGAAGCTCCTTGACGATTTCAAAACCCGCGAGCGGGTTCTCATTCGCCCGTCCATCGTTCATTGCCAAGTGCTCGCCGGTGGCCCCGGCGTTCCTCAACCGCGCTTGATTGGGCACATCAGTGAGCAGGTTGACCCTATCAAAGCCTTTGAAGAACTCGCGAAGCGCATTGGCATGCTCGGGAAAGCGCGTCAGGTAATCCTCCCGGTTCACCTCTTCACCTCGCTCCGAGCGCTCGACGATTTCAGCTATGATGTCATCGATTATGGTCAGGATCACCGTCCGTTCCCCCGATACGTCCCGTCAACTCGTCGCGTCCGCGCTCGATGCGACTCGTCGAGGAGCGAGCCGGTCACATCCCAGCTCTTGAAGAACTGGCGAAGGGCGTCGGCATGTTCCGGGAAGCGCGTCAGGTAAGCCTTCCGGTCCACGTGTTCACCTCGATCCGAGCGCTCGATGATCTCCGTCATGATGTCATCGATCGACCTCATGATGGCCGTCCGCTCCACCGCACCCCCGTTCGCTCGCCGCATCCACGCTCGCATCGGCGCGCCGCTGATCGCGTCGAGCACGTCAAAGCCCTTGAAGAACTCACCAAGGGCCCTGGCATGCTCGGGAAAGCGCGCCAGGAAAGCCTCCCGGTCCACCTCTTCGCTTCCTTGCGTGCGATCAACGAATTCACAAACGATCTCACCGAACATGGCCACGACTCCCGCGTGCCAACTTGGCACGCAATCGGTGCAGGGCACGTGCCAGGCGCCTGCCTGCAACCTCTCTCGACCAGCCCATCTTCCCGGCCACCTCATCCATGGACCGGTTCTCCAACTGCACCATCCGGATCACATCGCGGTCCTTCTCC
>JAUWNF010000599.1 GCA_030612785.1 Phycisphaerales bacterium | reverse complement strand
GACCACCGACCGAACGTCACCGTGGTTCACACGGGCTTTGAGGGAGCATCGGCAGAGGCGATCCAGGCGACGGCCAAGCCGTCCGTCGATCGCCCGCGCCGCGATCTTACCGACGCGAGGGAAGCACTCGCGGCGGGAGTGGGCTTGTCAGAGAAACCGACCAGGCGACGGGTGAGTGACAGCCTGTTGGCCTGGCCAAAAGTAGACGACGCGGAATCGCCCGAGGATGACGGCGATCAGGACACGCAAGGCAAGGACGCCGGAGCATCACCTAACGACCTGTTCCTATTGCTGGGCAGGTCGGGGAGTGGCCGGCATGACGACGACACCGACACCGAATGAAGATCAGGCCTTTGAGCTTGTGGCACAAGAGGGCCGGATCGCCAGGACGGCACGAATGCTTGACGAAAACGATTGCCTGAAGCCCAACCAACGGGCGGACATCACCGAGCGCGTGCTCCGGTTTATCGAAGAGCACGGGATCACCCAGGCACAGGTCGCGCGCGAAGTCGGGTTTAGTTCGAGCACAATCTCGGAGGTGCTCCGGCAGCGCCACGTGAGCAAGACCGGGGACAGACACCTCGCGGCGCTGCACAATTGGCTCGAACTCGCGGCCCGGCGTGGCGAGATCATCCGCTCCAAACGATTCGTCGAGATCACGGTGGCCCGTGAGATCATGCTGGTCGCGCAAACGGCGGCTGAGACGTGCAAGATCGGCGTGGTCTACGGACCGTCGCACATTGGCAAAACGATGACTCTGGAAGCGATCGAGGGCGATCAGTGTTTCGGAGACCCGGTGTTGATCCGGGTCGATGAGTGGCTGACCCGACCGTTGCCCTTGTTCCGCGCGATGAGTGAACGCTTTGAACTCCCGAGCACGGGCACATTCGACACGGTCGGTCGGCGGCTGGTCAAGCGCCTGGCGGATACCAAGCGGATGCTGATCTTCGATGAGGCCGATCGGCTGGTCTATCGGTCCCTGGAGAGCATCCGCGATCTACACGACAACACGGGCTGTCCGATCCTGTTCGCGGGTAAGCCGGCCATCTATGAGCGGCTGGGCTTTCGTCACGTGGACGACTTTGCAGAACGGCTCGATCAAATGGCAAGCCGGATCATCATGCGAAGAGACTTGACCGAGCGCACGCGCGGGGACAATCCTCAACCGCTCTACACGCTTCAGGACATTCGCAAGCTGATCCATCAAACCGGCCTGAAGCTGGACGTATCACCGGACGCTGAGAAGTGGTTACAGACCCGCGCGGGTGCGCTCGGTGAAGGCGGGATCGGCAAGGCCCTGGCCCGCCTGTACCTGGCCGCCAAGATGGCCTACGCCAAGGGTGACGCGACGATCACGAGTGAGCACTTGGAGGATGTAGTTGGCTTGTCGATCGGCGAAGAGGACGCGGCCCGGATGGCCGAAGCGGTAGCCCAAGCGTCGGGCATGAGACGGGTAGTTTAGCCGCTGTCCGAAGCCCCGCCGAACCCGGTTCGGCGGGACTTCGGACAGAACATTTCACAGGCTCCCTCTGAGGTCTTTCCCAACGATCGGGACAGACCTTGCGGGGAGCTTTTGTCTTATAGGCCCAGCGCCGGGTACATCCACTTAGCGCCGGGTCGAGGTGCGCCTTAGATTCTGTCAGGTCGAAGACATGTGCCGGCGGGCGCCTATCGGCGCAGGTCGTCGTATCCTCCGCGAGGAGCGGGGGCCTTTTGCGGTGCGCGGCCCGTGTAGGTCCCTTCGGCGGTTAGTTCCACACCCGTGTGTGCTCGGACTTGGGCTTCGTAGCGCTCGTAGCCGTCAGCGATAATCCGCGTCGCCTCGTGCACGTCGTCGGTAAGCTGGAAGATGTCCATATCCTCCGGACTGATGTAGCCATGCTTTTCGAGCTGGTATTTCCTCATCCAGTCCAGCAGCGGGGACCAGAAGTCGCTACCCATCAGGACCACGGGGATGCGCTCTGCCTTGTTCGTCTGAATGAGCGTCATGGACTCGAAGAACTCATCCATGGTACCGAGCCCACCGGGGAAGCAGACCCACGCGGCCGCGTACTTGACGAACATGACCTTGCGGCAAAAGAAGTAGCGGAAATCAAGGGAGACGGTTTGATACGCGTTGGCTTCCTGTTCCTCGGGGAGGTAGATGTTCAGTCCCACGCTGACGCCGCCCGCCTCGGCGGCGCCCTTACTGGCGGCCTCCATGATCCCCGGCCCGCCGCCGGTAATGACGCCGAACCCGTGCCCCACCAAAGTGCGGGCGAGCTCTTCCGCCTGGAGGTAGTAAGGATCGTTCGGCTGGGCGCGGGCCGAACCGAAGATCGACACGGACGGCGGAATCTTCGACATCACCTCGAAGCCCTCGACGAACTCGGACATGATGCGGAAGACCCGCCAGGTTTCCTCGCTGGCGCTGCGTTGACGCGATGGGCGCTTGGTCATGCTCTGGTCCTTTGCGTAAGTGATCCACATTACCACCGGGCTTAGCCGCAGTCTACTTCGGCACCGGTATCGGCCGGGGAGGGGTGCATGACACTTTCGGCGGCGCCTGATCCCGGTGGCATCGAATGTGTGGCACGGGCTTTGAGCCCGTGTTTTCACCGGCTGGAAGCCAATACTGTCCGGCTCGGGGATTGCTTGGGCGCTAGTTTTGTGGCGATGGGGTGGATGGGTAGTCAAGTGCCG
>JAUWNF010000009.1 GCA_030612785.1 Phycisphaerales bacterium | reverse complement strand
GGGCAGACAGGTCCGTCGGGCAACACCTTCACGCAAGACACCCAGCCTACGCAACTACAGGCCCGCGTCTTCCAACTTCTGGGCCTGTAGCCAGTCTCCGGAAGCGCCTCCGACCCCCAACCTCGGTCGCCGAAAAGACTTGCGCGTCGCCTACCGCCGGAACTTCGGCTTAGTGAGGCCCAGCGTTCCCAGTCCAGTGAGTCCAGCCAGATGCCGGAGCCCGGCGTCGGTGACCTGCGTCCTACTGAGGTCCAGCATCCGCAGCTTAGTGAGTCCGGCCAGATGCTCGAGTCCGGCGTCCGTGACCTGCGTGCTACTGAGATACAGCGTCTGAAGCCCAGTGAGTCCGGCCAGATGCGGGAGCCCGGCGTCGGAGACCTGCGTTCTGCCGAGGTTGAGCGTCTGAAGCCCAGTGAGTCCAGACAGGTGCTCGAGCCCGGCGTCAGTGACCTGCGTACCATAGAGGTGCAGTTCCTTCAGCTCAGTGAGTCCGGCCAGATGCTGGAGCCTGGCGTCGGTGAGGGGCTCGAGCACAAAGTTGAGTTCTCGCACACGTTTCCGATCGGCGTCGGTGAGCCGATAGTCCGCGGCTTTGCCGAGCGCGTCGCGAATCGCCGAGTCCACCAGCTCCGCCTGAGAGCGCGCTTTAGAGACTTGCTCAACGCGTTGCACGATCAGGAACTCATCGACGGCTTTGCGGGCCTCATGCTCGCGCAGCCAGCGTTGGCCGGCCTCTTCCTGGTCCAGAAGTTCGATCAGGTGATCGTAGCGCTCCAAGACGGCGAGCACGGTCTTACGCCGCTCGGCGTGCAAGCCCTGGTCCTCGTCAGCGGGAACTCGCTCACCCATCCGCCGCCCCTTGCCCTCGGCGATGGCGTTACACAGATCCCGGTCGGTCACCAGCCAGCGGTAATGGCCGTGCTCCAGGCTCTGCTGCAACGCGCGGGAAACGGCGGTCAGTTGCAGAAACCCGGCCTCAGGTTCGTCGCCGGGGGTCAGCGAGCGAATCCGCCAGTCCACCAGCAGGTTGTTGACGAATCGCACCAGGCTGCGGGGGTTGGCGTTGGATCCGACCGCCAGGACCTTGACCATGCCGGCGAAGGCCTTGGCCACCTCTTTATCATGGCTCAGCGCCGGACGTTTCAAGAGCTCTCGAATGTACTGCTCGAAGCGGCTCTTATGCGGTGGGAGCGGCAGCGGGAGTTGCACGATCTTGTCCAGGTAGCTCGTACCGCTGGCGGCGTAGTCCTCGACGCCGAACTCTTCCTTATAGCGCTTCTTGAGGTATCCGTCGATGATGCGGCGGTCCACAGCCAGGGCGAAGATGAAGCCCCGCTGGGCCAGCACCAGCTTGATGCTCTCCAGCAGCCTCAAGCCCTGGTCGGGCAGACACCGATCCAGGTCGTCCACGAAGACGACGATCTTGGGCAGCGGCTCACCCTCCTCGTGCCCCTTTGGATTGGCGATCTCTTCCAAGGCCTCGAAGGCGTTGTAGTAGAGGCTGCGTTCCAGCAGGGGGTCGTCCTGCGTTTGCAGCTTCTCGTAGCGGTCGATCATCTCCTTGGCCACAAAGCCGGCTTCGAGTTCCGCAAAGCCCGGCACCTTCCACTTCGCCTTGGCGGAGAAGCCGTAGGCCACCGCGCGCAGCGCACGGGCGAGCTTGGTGAAGCCCTTGCCCAGCGCGTCGCTCGGGTCGGAGCGCGTGGCGAGCTTGCGGTCCACCTCGCGCACGATGCTGGCGGTCAGGGGGACGATGGGGTGCTCCTCTTTCTCGTATTGCCAGGCGTTGAACCAGACGGTGACCACGTCGGCATGTTGGGGGTCGTGGTCGATGAGCGACTTGGCCTGCCGGAGCACCGAGGTCTTGCCCTGCCCCCAGTCGGCGAACACGCCGACGGTGAACGGTCCGCCGGTGCCCACCGCCGTACCAGCCACCACGCGGGCGAAGGGTTGCAGACTCAGTTCGTCCACCCAGTGCCCCGGCACCGGCTCGTCTTCGAGCAGGATCAGGGGTTCGAGAGGTTTAGGTTTTGCAGCAGTGGTCTCATCGGCCATGGGGGCATTCTACGTCCGCCCACGCAGGGTGACAACGCACGGTTGGCCAACCGGCTTCATCGCTGGATCAGGCGCGGAGGCGCTTCCGCTGTCGGCGTCTGCGCAATGAAGCCACGGGCTTGATAAACGGTTGGTACACCAGGTTCCTGTAAACCGTGCGAACGGTGCGATAGGCGTAGAAGCTCGCCGGGGCGAACCAGCGCCGGTCGATACATTTCCGCACCCACCGATGCAGGGCGAAGTCGATCACCCGATGCACCCAGGCCGAAGGCACCCCGGCGCCGCGCAAGGCCAACGCGATCCGTAGCCAGATCTCCAGGTAGCGCGCCGTCATGATGTGCTTCTTGCGGTGATAGACCCCCCGATAGGCCTGCTCGTGATGCTCACCGATGATGCCTTCCGCGCGGGCCCGTTCGTACAGAACACTGCCGGGATAAAGCTGCAAGGGGAAGAGGCGGAGCTTGGCCGGTCCGCGATGGTGCTCGGCGACGAAGCGCAGCGTGGCAATCATGCTCTCTTCAGTCTCGAACGGATTGGACACCAGGTAGTGATACTCGGCCCGCAGCCGGTGCTTCGAGATGATGCGCATGGCCCGGGCGATGGTCTCGGTCCGCGTGGGCCGGTTGTACAACTTGCGGACCGTGTCCTCACAACCGCTTTGAATGCCCATGCTGAGCAGTTCGATGGGCAGCCGCGACAGCGAGGCAATCTTCGCCTCCGTAACCGTATTCGGAAACGCATCGAGTTCCAGCGGCAGGTTCACCCGCTGCCGATAGGCCTCGACGAACGCATCGATTTCCTCCTCACTGCGGATGAGGAACAGGTCGTCGATGAGGTTGACGGCCTCGATCTTGGGATAGCGGCGGCGGACGGATTCGATCTCCGTAATGATGCTCTCGACCGAGCGTTTGCGGACCCAGTGCCGCCCGGCGCCCGCGTCGCGGTAGATTTGCATCTGCGTGGCGTTGTTGCAGAACGAACATGAATAGGGGCACCCGCGGGTAGACGACAAGCGGTAGCGCCGCAGAACCCCCCGCAGCAGCGCGGGGCGCGCCGCAACCAGGCGATCGGCATGGGCAGCCCAGTGGCCTTCGAGGTCGTAATCCGGGAACGGGTAATCATCGAGATCGTCGGTTAGGGGATGCGGCGGATTCCGCACCAGCGCACCGTTGCGCAGGTAGGCGATGTTGGGGGTTTGCCCGGGGTCGCGACCGGATTCGAGCGCGTCGACGAAATCGAGCATGGCCCGTTCGCCTTCGCCGACGCAGACGTAGTCCGCCACGGAGGCGGACTCGTACGGGGCCACCGTGGGGTGCGTGCCGCCCCAGATGATCGGGGCGCGGACCCCGGCGCCGCGCAGCGCCTCGGTCAGGGCGCGGGAGCGGTAGAACGTGTTAGTCATCAGGCTCAGGCCCACGACCCTGGCCGGCCGGCAACGCTCGACGAAGTCCTCGAGCAGGGTCGGTGAGATGTCCGCCTCAGCCGTGTCCCGCCGGGAGCCCATGTACAGAAGCGTTACGTTGTGCCCCGCGCGTTTCAGGAATGATGAAACATAGCGCATCCCCAGCGCGATCGGGTACGTGTATGTCGATACCAGGACGACATCCATGGAACCGCGCCTCCGGCCGTGGCGCTCGCAAACCGGACGGCCTTCGACCGGCTTATTCCATCTGGGCCAGTAGCTCCTCGGTCTGGTTCAGCAGGTCCTCGAACAGCTTCATGGCGTCGCGGATGGGCTGGGGCGAGGTCATGTCCACCCGGGCCAGCTTGAGCACGTCAATCGGGTACTTACTGCTGCCGGCCTTGAGGAAGGACATGTAGACCTCCACCGCCCCCGGCTCGTCGGCGAGAATCCGCCTGGCGATGTTCGACGCCGCGCAATAGCTCGTTGCGTACTTGTACACGTAGAAGTTGTAGTAGAAGTGCGGGATGCGAATCCAATAACTGTCCACCAGGTCATCGTGGACATAGGCCGGTCCGTAGTACTTCTTCATGATCTTGCCGTACTCGGCCCCGAGGGAATCGGCGGTCAGCGGCGTGCCCTGTTCGGCCATCTCATGAATGCGCTGCTCGAACTCGCTGAACATGGTCTGGCGGAAGACCGTGCCGCGAAATGCCTCAAGGAACTCGCAGAGCAGGTAGAGCTTCTTTTTGGGATCGGTAGTTTGGCTGAGCACGAGCCGCTGGAGGAGGACTTCGTTGGTGGTCGAAGCCACCTCGGCGCAGAAGATGCTGTAATCACTGTACACGTACGGCTGCGTGCCGCGCGAATAATACGAGTGCATCGAGTGCCCCAACTCGTGGGCGAGTGTGGATACGTCCTCGTAACTGCCGTGGTAGTTCAACAGCACGTAGGGCTGAGTCAGGTAGGTCCCGCTGGAGTAGGCCCCGCTCCGCTTGCCCTTGGTGGTGTACACGTCCACCCAACGGGATTCGAAGCCCTTGCGCAGCGCCGACACGTAGTCGTCGCCCAGCGGGGCCACGGTGGTGAGTACCATCTCGACCGCCTTTTCGTAGGGAATCTCCATGGTCACATCGGTGATAAGCGGTGCGAACAGGTCGTAGGCGTGGACGCCGTCGAGTTTCAAAGCCTTGTCGCGGATGGTCTGGTAGCGATGCAGGAGGTGCAGGTTATCATTCACCGTCTTAATCAGTGTGTTATAGACCTCCACGGGAATGTTCCCGCCGTCCAGGGAGGCCTGCAAACAACTTTCGTACCCTCGGGCCTTGACGTTGAATATGTGATCCTGCACTGCCCCGTTAAGCAGTGCCGCCGCGGTGTTGCGCATGCCGGCGTAGCTGCCAACGATGCCCTCATAGGCCTCCTTGCGAACCCGCCGATCGGGCGAACGCATCATCACGTAAAACGCCGCGTCGCTTAACTCGATCGAATCGCCCTTATCATCCGTAATCGTGGGGTACTGCAAGTCTGCGTTGGCCAGGAAGTTGTAGGTGACGTACGGGGTGCCGCGGACCTCGCCCGCCAACGCCATCAGCTCCTCCTCCCGCTCGGAGAGGATGTGCTTCTTCTGGCGGAAGAGGTCGTCAAAGAAATGTCGATAAACGCCCAGTTCGGCGTTTTCCCGCATCCAGGAGTCCAGCCGTTCGAAGGGGATCGCAGCCAGTTCCGGTTCCATCCACGAGGAGGCCTGGCTGTACTTGATCGCCAGGGCGCGGCTACGGGCCTTCATGCCCTGGTGTTTGCCGTCACGCGTGTCCTGGTCGGAGAGTAGCGAGCTATAAACGTAAACGCGAGCGAGCCGGGCCTCGGTGTCGTCCGTGTACTTGAGCGCCGCCAGCAGCTTGTCGGGGCCCTCCCCCAGGGTGCCTTTCAACTTCGCGACTTCCTCGACGCGCTTCTCGATGGCGGCGTATTCAGCTTTCCACTCGTCGGTGGTGGCGAAGATACCTTCGGTTTTCCAGAGGTACTTGGTGTCGATTTCGCCGCGTTCGGGGACCTTCTTGGTTTCGCCCGCCATCAGCGCGGCCCCGGGGAACAGCAGCAGGTTGATCATGGTGAATCTCATCCATCCAGAATGTGGGATACGTGGTGTCATCATGGTCTCTCGCGACGGGGACCCTCGTTTCGTGGACCGGGACGATCCCGCCTACCGCCGCCGGGCGTATCAGGTCGCTCAGCCTAGCGGGAACCGTCCCGGCGGGCAAGGTATTGTCCACACCCACCTTTCTGGAAACGGCACTAGGCCTCTTGAAACCCCCGGCAGCGGTGTTATACTACGAGGTTCGCGTTTCGCGAGAATGGACGAGGTGCATAAATGCCGAAGATGAAGACGCATAAGGGGCTCAAGAAACGGGTGAGGATCACCGCCAGCGGTAAGGTCCGCTTCAATAAATCCTTCGCCGGACACCTGATGAGCGGAAAGAGCGGCAAGCGCAAGCGCGGCTTGCGCAAGCCGGCTTTCATTACCGGGAAGAACGCCAGAAAGATCAAGGCGGCGATCGGTGCATGACCGATCGCGTTTGTAGCCGCCGCCCCAGGAGTAAACGCAGATGCCACGTGCACGAGTAGGGTCAGCCAGACATCGCAAGAAGGTCAGAATACGTAACGCCGCCAAGGGGTACCGCGGAGGTCGCAGTAAGCTCTACCGCACCGCCAAAGAAGCTGTCCTCCGCGCCGGCGTCTACGCCTACCGCGATCGCCGGGCGCGCAAGCGTGATTTCCGTTCGCTGTGGATCACCCGCCTCGCCGCGGCCTGCCGGGCACGCGAGGTCCGCTACAGCCGCTTCATCCACGGCCTCAAGAACGCCCAAGTGATTCTCAACCGCAAGATGCTGAGCGAGCTGGCCATTCACGACCCGGCCGCTTTCGACAAACTGGTCGAGATCGCCAAGCAGAACCTCGGCAAAGCCGCGGCTTAGTGCTCTGTTCCCCCTCAATTGATGGGTGGCACGGCCAAGGACCGTGCCGAGAAACTCACCACATCACTGGTCTGCCCCGAGCGGTCCTTGGCCGTGGTTGGGCTACGCTCACGGTCCACACGGTCAAGCTCGGTTATGAGGGTTGGTTCTCTGGCCGCTTGTGCTCCACCCCGTCGAGTGGCTCGATATTGGTGATGTGCATCGGATCGCAGTAGGCGGACCGCTCGGGCACGTCGCCTTCCCCCAACTCCAGGGCGACAACCACCTCTCTTCGACTCACGTAGATGAGTTCCGGATGTCGAACGTCGTAGGACACCCCGTTGGACAAGTAGAGGCGAAACGGGCGAAAGGGCTGTTTCCGCAAGTGGTTTCGAATCTCATCCGCACGCATGAAACATCTCCAGGGGAATTCTACGACGCTCCAACTTGCTTGGCAATGTCAATCCGAAATGGGAGGTCCCCGATCTGTCTGCGATAAAATGGGTAGTCTTCGCGAGTTTGGTCGGAATCCTCGGCCGGACCGGACTTCGCTTGGGTGCGGCCCTGATTCAAGTTCGGCACGAATCGAACCCCAGGCGAGCCCGGCGTTATCGGACGCGGGATGAGGCGCGCGGGCGGGCTTCAGAACTGGGACGTTTTGGAGTATGATACCGGAGCGCACCGGGCGACCGCCCGCTGGGCGGGCCTGTAAACGCAAACACTTTTCGTGGAGGTACGCGACTGAGATAGAGACGCAGGCGCTCGTAGATTAGCGTCAAGACAATCGTGGTTTCGGCCGCCGTCTTGTCGTGAAAACTGGCAGTTCTCAGGACTCAAAAACGTGCGACCGGCGCTGCGTCCCGAAAGGGGCGCGGGCCGGGCCGCCTTTGAGTCCGGGTATGTCAGTACCTCATGACGAGGGCGCGTTTCGGTTTAGCGCCCTTTTGTAGTGCGCTCGGACGGCTGCTTTGACGCATGTACACGTGGTGGTGGGTTGAATCGTCCATCACAAGCGCGGAGGAGAGCGGCGCCAAGAGAGCAGCGGTAAGCAGAGAGGGCAGAGAGAGACGTGAGAGGACGTGCTCTTGTCTCTGGGCGTCGTGTAACGCCCAGGAGCACGTCGGGCAGTTCTTCGGAGGAGGATCGACATGGGCATTTCCAAATCATTTCTGGTTGTGATGTTGAGCGGGGTACTCCTGGCTGGCGTGACCGCCGAGGGCCAAACCGTCCGTTACGTGAACTCCAACGGCGATTGCGCCGGGAGCACGCCATGCTACGCGAGCATCCAGGGGGCGATTGACGCCTCCAGCAACGGTGACGAGATCGTGGTCCAGCCGGGCACGTACTACGAAACGATCAACTTCAACGGCAAGGCCATCAACCTCCACAGCTCCGACGGCCCCGCAGTGACCATTATCGACGCTAACAGTTTGGGTACAGTCGTAACCTGCGCCGGTGGCGAGGGCCCCGAAACCATGTTGCAGGGATTCACGATCACCGGCGGATACGGCAACAGCGCGAGCGGAAGCGACAGTGCGGGCGGGATGTACAATTACAGTAGCAGTCCCACGGTAACGAACTGCATCTTTAGTGGCAACACGGCCGTGGGCCGAGGTGGGGGGATGTACAACGGCAACTCAGCGCCCACTGTCACCAATTGCACGTTCCGTGAGAACGCTTCAGAAGGCGGCGGTGGGATGGTGAACCAAGCCGGGAGCAACCCAATCGTTGAGAACTGCCGGTTCATCACAAACACTGCAATCGATGGTGGTGGAATATTCGGTGAGGACTCCACGGTAACCGTAATCAACAGTACGTTCGACGGAAACCGTGCGGAGGGGAGCATTCAGAGCCATGGAGGCGGGGTAGTCAACGGATCGAATAACGCCACGAGACTCGTGAGCTGCAAACTTCTCGGGAACCACGCTGATGATCACGGCGGCGGTATCCATATGCCCGCCGGCACAGTGATCGTGATCAACTCCATGTTCAGCGGAAACGATGCCGAAGTCGGCGGCGGAATACATGCGCGGAACAACACCAGTCCACAAGTGAGCAACTGCACATTCAGCCTGAATGCGGCCACTGAAGGAGGGGCGATCTACAGTCGTGATACAAGCAGTCCCACCGTGACCAACTGTGTTGTGTGGGGAAATTCGGGCGAAGCGTTGGGTGGGTCGGGCATACCAAACGTCACCTACAGTTGTGTTGAGGGTGGATGCGAAGGCATCGGCAATATCGATGCTGATCCCTTGTTCGTGGATTCCAACGGCCTTGACGATATCCCTGGGACCGAGGACGACAACCTGCGACTGCTGCCCGGCTCGCCGTGCATCGACGCGGGCAGCAACGGCACGGTACCGCCCGACACGCTTGATCTCGACAACGACGGCGACACGGACGAACCGATACCATTCGACCTTGACGGCAATCCGCGGATCGTGGACGGTGACGCTGACGGTGAAACCATCGTAGACATGGGAGCATACGAGTACCTCACCGACTGTAACACCAACGGGATTCCTGACCCGTGCGACTTGGATTGTGGAACCAATGGCGGACCCTGCGACATTCCCGGCTGTGGGGAAAGCGAGGACTGTAACACGAACAATGTCCCCGATGAGTGCGATATTGCGGCTGGCACGAGCGAGGACTGTCAGCCCAACGGCATCCCTGACGAATGCGACATCCTCCCGCCAGTAACAACCTGCTGCGAGGCGCATCCCGAACCGGGCTGTGATTCGCCGAGCATCGAGGCTTGCGTGTGCCTGATCGATCCGTATTGCTGCGACACCGAATGGGATCGCGTGTGCGTCGATGAGGTCACCAGCGAAGGGTGCGGGTTGTGCGACAACGACTGCAACACCAACAGCATCCCCGATGATTGTGAGCCTGACTTCGATGGTGATGGCCTGATCGACGACTGTGATAGCGACATCGACGATGACGGCGTGCCCAACGGCGACGATGTGTGCGATTACACTCCGCTTGGGGCCGTGAACATCATCATGGACGCGGCAAGTTCTCTGTACGGGACCATTCGACGCGACCTGGATGGCGATTGCGATTGTGATCTCGCCGACTTTGCCAAGTTCATAGAGGACGGCTTGACCGGTCCTAACGGGTAGGGTCCGAGCGTAAACAGCCAACGCTCTGCGGCGGGTGGCCGGGGCAACGGGTGGCCTGGGTCCTGTGGACGCTGCCGATTTACTCCGCCACGGCGGCTCCGAATGTAGCGTCACCCCTTGTGGGTGACGAGGAATGCGGGTTCGCCGCCCACAAGGGGCGACGCTACAGTTTCCACGGGCTGACGCCCGTGGCTATGGACCTCTGCCGCTCCGCGGCTTGGACAGAGCGGGGTCGCCGCCCACAAGTGGCGACGCTACAGGGCAAATCGACAGCCTCTTTGGACCTGGGGGGACGATTGCTTCTGGGCGCGAGGTTAGGGTGATTGCTCGCCGTCGCGTCCCGATCGAATCGAGACCCCAAGTCTGAAGACCCTGTCATCACCCACATTCTCTTGGGGCGGGGGACGGGCTGTATTCAGCGGTCGTTCAATGGCGGCGGGGATCATGGCGACGACGGCCCCGGTGGATGAACCCGAACGGTTGGCAGGCGGAGCCCCCGAAGGGGATGGCGGAATAAAGCCCAGGGCTATACTCCGTCGTCCGCTCCGCGGACTCTGCCAGTGGACGGGTGACACGTCGGAGACACAGGAATGTGGGCAACGACAAGGTCTGAAGACTTGGGCCACCCGTCCTCTTCGGCGGCCTCGTGGGGTTGAAGCGGAGGCGGTAGTCAAATCTGTTCCCCACCCCGTTCGCCGGTCCTGGCGGCCGGCGAAACTGGATGGGTCACCCGCGCTCTCGATCATTCGCCACGGTGAATCCGAATGGTCTCCGGTGTGACCACGACGATCGCACCGACCGCCGACTCAACATCTACGCCGGCCAGGAGCAACTCGGTCAATTGAATATAGCCGGCCCGACTCTCGCGCGGCAGGCGTAGCAAAACGATGCCCCGGTGAGTTCCCGGCGGAAAAACCCGCGCGTTTGCAAACCCTTTGTCCGCGGTGAACAAGCACCGTTGCTCCCGTTGTACCACATTCCAAAGCCGATCGTCGGGTGTCCCGGTCAAGCCCTCTTGCACCACCGTGCGTGCATCGTGTCCGGCTTTTCGCAGGAGATCGCCTACCTCGGCCGGCAAGTCCTCGTCAACCTTTATTCCAATCGGCATGGTGCAGACCTACTTCGAGACAGGGAAGAGGTCGAAGCGGTTGACGGCCTCCGCGGCATAGAGCAAGGTCGCCTGAATGTCTTCCCGGGTCAGTTGCGGATAACTATCCAGGATCTGTTCGAACGTGTCACCGTCGGCGATGCTCCCGACAATCACGCTAACGGGCACGCGTGTGCCGGCAACACACGGGTCCCCGTGATGAATGGCTGGATCGGCGCTGATACGCTTACGCCACTGGGCGGCAGTTACCATAAGGCACCTCACAATCATGGGCTCGTCACATTCAGTATAACGGAATTACCCCTCGGGGCCAATTCCACATCCTGTGTCCAGCGGCCCCCATTCGGGGGATCATGCCATTGAAGCTGATGGTCCGGTACGGACAAGGTCCACTGGAACCCGGGTTTCGTGAGCATGATGTGGGAGCGGCGGCGACGGGCAACAGTCCAGCCGGCACGTACAAACTTGCGAACCGCCTCTTCCCCGGAGATCAGCTCGAGCTTCTCGCCCATCAGACCGTCACTTCGACGAGTTCACCTTGGGCGGGGGCGCTTTTCGATTGCATGACCTCGAGCCACCCCTCAATGGCTTCGCGTACATTGTCCAGGGCCTCCTCGCGGGTATTACCTTGCGACAGGCAGCCGGGCATGGCCGGGACTTCAGCAACCCAGAATCCATCCTCGTCCTGCTCCAAAACAACCTGTACGCGCATCAGCTTTTCTCCGTAGCTTCAACACCATCATTGTAACCCGCTGGGTGCCCGTTACAAGACGCCTCGCGTGGGGCACCCACGCTTCTCTTGTACCCGTACCGATCGGTGTAACCACCCGAAACTATGGGTTTGCCCGCCGCGTGGGTCCCTCCTACAATCGGCATACATAATGCCCGAGCAGGAGACCGCAACGCATGGCGTCTACCTTCAAACCCATAGACCTGATGACTCCCGAAGACTACGCGAACATCGGACTGCGGTGTGGCTTGGAGGTTCATCAGCAATTGCTGACCGAGCGAAAGCTCTTTTGCCGGTGCCCCGCGGGACGGTACAGCGACGATTACGACGCCGTAATCCTGCGCCACATGCGCCCCACGCTGTCGGAGATGGGCGAGTACGACGGCACGGCCCTGATGGAAAAGAAGACCCGCAAGAACATCTATTACCGCATTCACCAGGACACGGTATGCACTTACGAGATGGATGACACGCCGCCGTTTTTCATGGACGGGCAGGCCCTGGACATCGGACTCGAGATCGCCCTGCTGCTCCGCCTGAACATGGTCAGCGAACTGCACATCGCGCGCAAGCAGTATCTCGACGGATCCATCCCCACCGGCTTTCAGCGGACCACTATTCTCGGCGTGGACGGCTGGATTCCGTACCGGGGGCGCCGCATCGGCATCCGCCAGTTGGGGCTGGAGGAGGACGCCTGCCGCGAGGTGTCCGACGTCGGGCACGACCGGGTGTATCTCACCGACCGATTGGGCATGCCGCTGGTCGAGCCGGTCACCGAGCCGGACATGCGTACGCCTCAGGAAGCCGCGGAGGTCGCCCAGATCATTCGCATGCTCTGCCGCAGCACGGGCAAGGTTCGCACCGGCTATGGGGCGGCCCGCCAGGATGTGAACGTCAGCGTCAAAGGTGGAACCCGCGTCGAGATCAAGGGGGTACCGCAAATCTCGCGGATTCCCGCACTGGTCTACAACGAAGCCATGCGGCAATGTTCGCTGCTGCGCATTCGCGACCGGCTCAAGGCATGCGGGGTGACGTCCGAGACCTTCCGGTTTCAGGTGCAGGACGTGACGCGGACCATTGCGAAGACCGACCACGAGCCCATCGGGCGTGCCCTGCGGGAAGGCCATCGCGTGAAGTGCGTATGCCTGAAGGGCTTCGCCGGCATTCTCAGCGAACCTACCCAGGAAGACACGCTCTTCGCCAAGGAGTTTTCCGACCGCGTCCGGGTCATCGCCTGTCTCACACAGTTGCCTAACATCATTCACTCGGACACCGCCTCGGAGGCCCTGTCCGGGCGCACCTGGAAGGCTCTGCGCCGCAAGATGAACACTGGTCCACAAGACGCCCTGGTTCTGGTTTGGGCGAACGAAGACGACGCCGCCACCGCGTGCAACGAGATCGCCATCCGGGCCCGGGAAGCAACCGAAGGTGTGCCGAGCGATACGCGCCAGGCCCTCAAGGACGGCACCAACGGTTTTGAACGCGTACTGCCCGGTGCGCAACGCATGTACCCGGACACCGATCTGCCGCCACTGGCCGTCTCGCAGAGCAAGCTGGAACGGATCGCGGCTCGACTCCCCGAGTACGTTTGGGACCGCGAAGCCCGATACCGGAAGATGGGGCTGCCGGAGGACGTCATTGACCCGCTGTGCACGTCACCGCGGGCTGACGTCTTTCAGCGCATCGTCGAGGAATTGAAGGTTCATCCCGTTTTCGTCTCCGTAGTGCTCTGCCAGAGGATGAAGGCGTTTCGCCGCCGCAACCTGGATTGCGCGAGTCTAACCGACGACGAAATCTACGAGGTCTTCAAGCGGTATGCGGAGGGCAAGCTGGCCCGCGAGGGCGTCCCTCTGGTTCTGCGGCGGATCCTCGAAGAACAGGAGCGCCCCGCGGGCGAAGGTTCCCGCGTAGCGACCGCCATCAACGAGTTGAACTTCCAGCCGCTCCCGAACGGCGAAGCCTCCGCGCGGCTCGATAGCGTGCTGGCCGAAGTGGACGACAACCGGTTTCCCACGTGCGAGAAGAAGCATCGTTCGCTGATGGGCATGCTGATGAAGGATTTGGTCGGCTGCGTGGAAGGCGCTCAACTGGCGAACGAGCTGCGCCGGAAAGTAGGCGACTGGGAACGCGACGAAGGAGTATGTGAAACCGGTTGGAAGGCCGACAGGTGAAAACCGGGGAGCTTGGGAATGGCTAACAAGACGTTACAGGGCTATCGCGGTGTCGGGGCCGAACTTCTCGAACGCTGCGGCGCCGCGGTGTGGAGCGAGGTGGAGATCGATTCCACCAAGGGGCAATTCCGCGGGATCATCCTGCCGCGCTCGGAAACCTCAGACGACAAGCACATCGTGCTGAAGCTGGACAGCGGGTACAACGTCGGTCTTTCGGCGGAGAGTATCACCGGGATCGCCGTCCACGGGCGCCGCGAAGCCAAGTACAAGATCCCCGAAAAAGAGTTCCCCATTGACCCGCACAAGCCGGACGTCATCCTTCTGGGTACCGGCGGAACGATCGCCAGCCGGTTGGATTATCGCACCGGCGCGGTCATCCCCGCGTTCTCCCCCGGCGAACTCTACGGTTCGGTGCCGGAGTTGGCCGACATCTGCAATCTGACTACCGAGAAGCTGTTCGGCGTATTCAGCGAAAACATGGGTCCGGAACAGTACATCCGACTCGCCGAGCGAATCGGGGAGGCGATCGCCGCAGGGATTCACGGCATCGTGATCGGGCACGGCACCGACACCATGCACCACACCGCCGCGCTCCTCAGCTTCATGGTGCAGGACTCGCCGATCCCGATCGTCATGGTCGGCTCGCAACGATCTTCGGATCGCCCGTCGTCGGACGCCGCCATCAATCTAATCAACGCGGTGAAAGCCGCGGCGGAGGGCGACATCGCCGAGGTGCAGGTGTGCATGTTCGGTCCGACGTCGGACGAATACTGTTTGCTGCATCGGGGCACGCGGGTGCGCAAGATGCACTCCAGCTATCGCTCGACGTTCCGCACCATCGGGGACACGCCGCTGGCCATGATCGACCCGCAGCGGATTCGCCACTTGCGGGACGACTACCAGCGCCGCCGGTCGGACCGCAACGTGAAGATCAACACGGCCTTCGAGGAAAAGGTGACGATCCTCTACTACTACCCCAACATGCAGCCGGACATAGTGGACGCGATGGTGGAGAAGGGTTATCGCGGCATCGTCATCGCCGGCACGGGGCTGGGGCACGTCAACAAGCTGCTATACTCCGCCTTGCAGCGTGCCACCGACCTGGGCGTGCACATCTTCATGACCGTGCAGACCATCTGGGGGTACGTGCAGATGTACGTGTACGAGACCGGGCGAGAAATGATGAAGCTCGGCGTGGTGCCGGCCGCCAACATGATGCCCGAGGTCGCCTACATGAAGCTTTGCTGGACACTCGGGCAGACCGACGATCCCGACGAGGTCGCCCGGATCATGCTTACGCCCGTCAACAGCGAGATCACCGACCGTGAGCCCTACAATGGTTACCTTGTCTACCAGGGCGCCGTGCCCGAGGTCCAGGAGTTCCTCCGTTCGGTGCACCGCTAGTACCGTTTTCGGTTACACGGTTTCGTAGCGGTCCGTAAGCTAAAGTGGCGGCTGAGGTTCCGTCAGTGTTGAACCTCGCCGGGGGGAGGCTATAATGTCCCCGGCGACATCCCCCGACGGCCCAACGTCGAAAACGTCAGCGCAGGTTCACGATAGGAAGGAGGCTCTCATGGCCGACGCGAGTAACGATTTCTCCACGATCCTCGGTCCCGACGCCGTATTCAAAGGCCAATTGGAATTTGAAAAAGCTGTCCGCTTGCTGGGCAAGTTCGAAGGCGAGGTCAACGCCAGCGGTCGGTTGGTCATCGAGGAGGGGGCCATCTTGACCGGCGACGTGAAGGCTGGCGAGATCCGCGTCAACGGGCAGGTCAAGGGCAACCTGGAGGCCACCCAGAAGGTGGAGCTGAGCGCCTCGGCGCGGGTGGAAGGCGACCTGCACACCGCGCGGCTGGAAGTTGTCGAGGGCGCGGTGCTGGTCGGAAGGTGTATGGTGGGCGTCGACGGCCAAGGTAAGCCGACCGCCGGTCCGACCAAGCCGAGCACCGACCACAAGGCGGTTTCAATGCCCGCCCAGCCGGACGACGGCAAAGCTAAGGCTAAGGACCAGGTACCGGCACCCGCCGGTGTCAGGAAGTAGCCGGCGCACGGTCGCCCCGAAAGACGCCGCGATGTACCGGGCGTCGCGGTGTTGTCACCGGTAGAGCCAGCGATGCCCACGATCTCCCCAAAGCACCGGGTCGCGGTGAAGCAGGTTCTTTGTACACACTGCGAACAGAAATGTGATGTCGGGCACCGGGCCATGTCGGTAGTCTGCCCG
This sequence comes from Phycisphaerales bacterium, assembly GCA_030612785.1. Classification (GTDB taxonomy): domain Bacteria; phylum Planctomycetota; class Phycisphaerae; order UBA1845; family UBA1845; genus JAAEQG01. The sequence continues at coordinate 6,271 of JAUWNF010000009.1, read as the reverse complement.
CACTGCAACAAACGGCTGATACTCGAGGATTTCAAGATCACCGGTTACCACGCCGTCCGCGAGTTCGTGACCTGCGGCGACGTGGTGGTCGAGAAGAGCGGACACGTGGTGGCGCTTTGCAGGGTCGGCAGCTTGGCCGTCAAGGGCAAAGTGCAGGGCGACGTGACCGCGCGCGGGCGCGTCAGCGTCTATAAAACCGGATTGCTCAAAGGGGACGTCCGCTCGCCGGCCCTGCGCGTCGAGAGCGGGGCCAAGCTCGCCGGTTTTCTCCGCATCGGCGAATCACCCGCGGGCAGGGAGTAGTATGCTGCGCCGCGATGAGAGAGAATCGAAGGCGTGTGCTGCCCACGTACATGCCCATCCTACACATTCGCGGCGGAGCGCGAGAAACGCACCACCTGCCGGTAGCATAGCAGAAACGCGCCCACCACCCACGCCGTCATGACCACCGCCGCGTACAATACGCGGTCCGTGCTGAGCGGGGCGCGGCTGAACGCCTCGGCCGGTAGGTTGGCGGCCTCCCAGGCTTCGTGGATACCGAACAGCCAATTGGTCAAGACCAGTACGTTGTCGCGCAGGGAAATACAACCCAACAAACCCTGCGCCGACTCCTCGGGCAGTGCCTTGTTGACAACCGTTTGGGCGACCACCAGTAAAACGCAAACCGCCAGCCACGCAACGGTCACGTAACGGCGGTCTGACGTCAGGCTTGATAGTGCAATTATGATCGCCCCGGTGACCACGCAGAGCCCCAAGCCCGCGAGGAGCAGGTCCCAGGCCAAGGCGAAGAATTGCCCCCAGGTCCCCGGTCCGCCGGTCATTAGCGCCCCGAACAACAATGACGCCAGGTTCGGAACCAGTGAGACCATCGCGACAAACGCCGCCACCACCATCCACTTGCCCGCAAGGTAGGTCAGCGGTGTCACCGGCTTGGCAAAGTAGATGGGCAGGGCGCGGGCTTTGAGATCGTTGGCGATCAACTCCGGTCCTACACGGGCAACGATGAACAGCACCCAGAACAGTTCGATCTGGATCATGAGCACGAAGACCGAGCGCCAGAGCGGTTCGCGCAGATCTGCCAGTTGGGTCATACTACTGACGTCCACCCCCAGCATGACGTGCACGAAATCGCAAATCCCTTGGGCCTGCGGCGTGCCCAGTAGGGTTTCGAGCATCGCGAGCACGTAGAACATGCCACACGCTCCCAGCACGAGCATTCCGCTGGACATCACCAGTCCGCGCGTTCTGGAATTCCGGATCGCCAGGCGAATGCCGGTGGTCACGATCGTCAACCAGGTCCAGCGGTCCTGGTTCAACTGACCGCTCCAGCGCTGGTAGCGGCACGAACGGATTGCGCTCGCGGTGGTCATGATGCGTGCTGCCTTTGGATCGCCGCCATAAAGGTGTCTTCGAGCGAGCTGCGCTTGGGGTGTAGGCCGTGCAGTCTGGCCTGCGCGGCGCGCGCCGCTTCGAGGACCAAAGTCTGCGTGCCCTCGGCGGGCAGTTCAACGCTCAAGCGGCCGTCGCCGTGTTCGTGCACCGCCACGTTGCGTTCGGTGAGTTGGCGTTGGAATGCCGCTCCGTCCCCCGAGAATTCCAGGCCGTAGAGCGTGGGATGCGGCCGGTTCATCTCCGCGATCCGTCCGATAGTCAGCACCTCACCGCCGCCCATGATAATGACGCGCTCGCAGACCCGCTCCACGTCCGGCAGCAGGTGGCTGGATAGCAACACGCTGATTCCGGCGTTGCCCAGGTCGCGGATCAGTGCGAGCATCACTTGGCGCCCTTGGGGGTCCATGCCGTTGGTCGGCTCGTCGAGAAAGAGCAGGTCGGGATCGTGGACCAGGGCCTGAGCGAGCTTGAGGCGCTGCTTCATGCCGGCCGAGTAACCCTCCGCCGGGCGGTAGCGGGCCTCGTCAAGATCGACGTAGTCAAGCACCTCGTGGGCCCGCTGCATGGCGTCACCGTAGGACATGCCGGCCATTCGACCGGCGTAATGCACATAGCCGATTCCGGTCAGCCCGGGAATCAGGCAGTCGTTTTCCGGCATGAAGCCCACCCGGCGGCGAATCGCCCGTTGCCGGCGGTGAATGTCCAACCCCAAAACCGTCGCCTCGCCGGAGGTGCTGGGGGTCTGGCCCAGCAGCACGCTGATCAACGTGCTCTTGCCCGCTCCGTTAGGTCCGAGCAGACCCACGACGCCGGGCTCGACCGACAGCGTAACGCCCTTCAGCGCCGTAATGGGGCCGTAGTTCTTGCCCAGCTTGTCGCAGTCCAGAACGGACATCGCACGTTTCCAAAACCCGACACTCTACTGCCGTTTTCAGTCAGAGAACTTCGTTCGGTTTGTAGCGGCCGGCATCCCCGCCGGCCGTTCGGCCTGCGAGACGCAGGCCGCTACGAAACTGGGTCATCGAAAGCGGCACTACGTGTATTGGCGCCCATTCTTGACTTTCATACTCACGAGGCCGAGTGGGCGCGTTCTACCCGCAGGCTACTGCAACATCCCCCAAACGTGTGCCCCGAGCGCCGCCAGGATCAGCCCCGCCGCCACAGCCAGGGTGATCTTGATCCAACTGTAAGGCCGATCGCCCTGCACCTCGCCGGTGCCGGCGTTGACCACCACCTGGTAAGACTCATCGCGGTAGCGGTAAGCCAGCATCCACACCGGCAGGAGCAAGTGTTTGTAGGTGATCGCGTTGTAGCGCGTGCGGATCGAGAGGATGCGCTGCACGTCTCCACCGATCCGCCGGTGCACCTCGACTTCAAGGGCATCATCCATGCGGCCCTTGGCAACGCCGAATCCCTCGTCGAGGGGGAAGTCGTAGGTGCGCGCCAAAAAACCGGCGAGCATCTCTTGGTTGAAGGGGACGCAACCCTCGAGCGGCCAGGGCTCCAACGCGACCACGCGCTTGACGGGTAATCCGGTCGCGGCGACGACCAGCACGTCGTCGAAGAAGCGCTCGAAGCTGCCCGAGGCCGGGTACCAGTGCGTCCGGCGTTGACGGCGCCTACTCTTGCCGGTGCCTGTAGGTACGTAGTAGTGCTCCCCGCGCTGGCCGACGTAGCGTGTGGCGGTCAACGAATCAAACGTCCAGTAGGGGAGGTAGATGCCGTTAAAGCGCCCTTGCACGCCCCGGGCCTTGAAATCGTTCGGCGCGAACCAGCGCGAGCGGACCCACTCGGCAAGGTTGGCCCGGGCCGTCTCGCGATCGATCATGAACGGCAGCACGCCGTCGACCGGTACCCGGTGTGCGGCGTCGTGGACGTTCTCCAGTTGCAGCGCCACACCGCAGTAGGCGCACTCGCTGCTGGTCAGGGTCCCCGCGAAACGAACGGTGCCCCCGCACGACTCGCAGCGCACCTCGCTGAGTCCTTGCTCATCCGTCCGATCCTCACCGCGCCGCGCGGCGATACGCTGAAGCATGGCGTGGAAGTCTTGCTCCGCCACCTCGGCGTCGGGCTCGAGTTCCAGCGCCTTGACGAATCCGCAGTACGGGCACTCGAGGCTCTGCGCGCCGACGTTGAACTTCAGATCGGCGCCGCAGCCTTCGCACGGAAAAGTGCGTGCTTTACGCTCCTCAGCGGGTATCGCAGCGCCTTGGGTTAGACCGAGCGGCGGCTTGGGAACCGGGATGTAGGGTGGTGAGTCTGCCATCGATCGTATGGTTCGCTAGTACGCACTCAGCGCAACAGGCGGAGAATCAACCCCAGGGCCCCGACCAGATAATCGCTGTCGGAATCAAGTCCTGCCCCGGGCTCCCAGGTGTGCTCGTAAGAGGCGGCCGGTTTCGTCTCGCGCTTGATCCGCTCCCTTCGTTCTCGTCGCCGGGCCTCTTCTGCCTTTTGGTCTTTGTCATGGAGCTGCCCACCGGCCTTTGCCCATTTCAGGAGTTGGCTCAACTCGCCGCCGTCCAGCCATACGCCGTGGTTCTTGCACGTATCGATGACCACGCCGCTGCGTGATCCATAGGCCCGGCGATTCATCAGCTTGTGACACACCGGACACTCCACGTACTTGAACGACGGAGGGTCGATGTTGCGCTCCTCCTCGATCAAGACGGCCATCCGCTCGTAGTCGATCCCGTGCACGTTGGAGACGGACACATCGATAAGTGACTCCAACTCGTGAGGATCGAAGAACAGCCCGAAACACCGGTCGCACCGCTCGATGACAAAGCGCCCCTCGAGTTTCAGTTCGACCGAGCGCAAGTTGACGCCGCAGTGCGGGCAGAGGCGCTCGTTGGCCGCTCCTTCTTTCTCGCTACCGGGCAGGGCGCGCAGATCGGTCTCGTTCAAGGTGCCGCAGTAGTTGCAGATATTGGATTTCGGCGGGAGCGGCGCTCCACACTTCACGCAATCCATGAGTGTCCCCCGGATGCGGCTTCCAGACTTTTGTGGGACCGGGCCTCCAGCCGGTACGTGTTTAGCGTTGGGTGGCATGCCTAAGCGGAACGTAGCAACGCGCAGGCATGTATCGTTCGTTCACCTATCGATCGGCGGAATACTCCCCACGTTCGGCACCACCGGCGCATCCCCTTGGCAGACGAAGTAACGCAATCTCAATCCACGGGCACGATTGATACATGCCTGCGCCGGCCTCTGGCCGGCTTAGGCATGCCACCCGCCGGCTTTCCAGCCGGTCAGACAGGCTCGAAAGCCTATCCCACACCTCTAGGATGGGTGCTCACGATGCCGGCGGCGGTGGCGGCGGCGCGGGTTGGAAATGCGTCGCAAGCTGGGGAACCTGCCCCGCCGGAAGCCACGATGCCAAACCAGCGGTCCACACTAAGGTGGTCCCGGTGATCTGACCCTGCGTAATGTTCGCCGCCAGTTGTTGTAGCGAGAACGGTCCCTGCGTCTGTCCGTTTACCGCGATGTACCAGGCCCCGCCAGGTGCCGGAGGAGGCCCCATGGCGGGTGCCATACCGGGCCGCCCGGCGCCTTCCATCATTCGCCCGGCCATGGCAAACCCCATACCGAGACCCATGCCCTCGGCGGCGCCGCCGCCGGAGGGGTTCTCCGCAGCGGCGGTCATGGCCTGGCCCATCTGGTACTGCTGGAAGCGGTCCATATCGCCGATCAAGCCCATCTGTGTGCGCGTGTCCAGCGCCCTTTCAACCTCTTCAGGCAGCGAGATGTTCACGATGTACAACTGCGGAAGGTCCAGACCATATTCGTCGTCCACGTGCTCGACGACCTTCTCCCGCAACCGGGCGGAGAACTCCTGATACTTGGAGGCCAGGTCCAGCACCGCCACCTCCGATTCGCCCAGCAGGTCGGCCAGCGCCGTGTTGATCATCGAACGAATCAGCTCGTGGATTTCGTCGGCCTCGTACACCGCGTCGGTGCCCACCAGCTCCTTGAGCAACGCCTGCGGATCAACCGCCTTGAGGGTGTAGGTGCCGAAGGCCCGCAAGCGGATGGGGCCGAACTCCGGATCGCGCAGCATGATCGGGTTGGGCGTGCCCCATTTCAGGTCGGTGATCTGCCGGGTGCTGACGAAGTAGATCTCGGACTTGAACGGGCTCTCGAACCCGTGCTTCCACCCCAACAGCGTGCTGAGGATGGGCAGGTTGTCAGTGAACAGTTGGTAGTGGCCGGGCTCGAAGACGTCGGTCAGCTCGCCACGGTGCACAAACACCGCCACCTGCCCCGGGCGCACGATGAGTTGGGCCCCATTCTTGATCTGGTTGTGGTAGCGCGGGAAGCGCCACATCAGCGTGTTGTTGGTGTGGTCGAGCCATTCGACGATGTCAACCAGTTCGCCGCGGAGTTTATCGAGCAGCCCCATGGGAAGACTCCTTATGTTCGAGACCCAGTAGGAACGTGAACACTGACACGGCACCTCCGCATTTTGAGACGCGACCCGTGAGAACAAGGTAAGGCGGCTTCGCACCTCGGTCAAGCAACGGTGGCCCGTGAGGGGCTCTCCCTCAGGGCTATCGCATCTAAATCCTCGTTAATCCACCGCCTCTGGCGGTGAGAACTGAAAGGGCTCTGCCGTTGCAAGCGGTTTACCGACCGGCTATAGCCACTGGTACGGTAGGCCCTGCCCATCGTAGCCGGCGTTGAGCCATCGAGCCGGGCTCCAGCCGCGGAGCGGCGGCGGAATAAAGCCTCGGGCTCGCTTCTGTCCCGTTCCCTTACGAGGCTGTCGATTTAATCGTCCATGGTGATCCCCACTTGAGAGTACCGAGTTCCAGCCTACTTCGAGCCCTTCGTTTTTGCAATCTGCATGGCCAGCCGTGAGTGCTCGATGCCCAGGTCA